>LKMM01000187.1 GCA_001563885.1 Natrialbaceae archaeon B1-Br10_E2g27 | reverse complement strand
GAGATCGTCGCCGAGTTACTCGAGGTGATGGCCGACGAGGGAATCGTCAGACGGACCGAGCGTGGCTGGGAGCTATCGACGCAGCCGTAACTGATTCGAAGCTGGATCTACGGACGTACAACGTTGTAGGTACAGCGTGTCGCTCGCAAAATGTAGGGGGTGTTCGATTGGGGGTGAGTGGGCAACGGTTCGACTGTGTTCGTCGCGTTCGGTGCCTCAGGCGTTGTTCATGCGCTGGCTCGTCCGGTGACCACATCGCTGGCACTCGCTCACGCGGTAGGGTTCACGCGAGAACTGTGCGTTCTCTTCTTTCGAGCTTTCGGTTCGAATCTGGACTGACACCTCGTGGAGCGTATCCAGTTCGCATTGTTCACAGCGTTCGGTTAACCCATTGAATGAGTCATTTGTCGTTGCCATTGAGTGTCTTCTTTCGGTAGAGATATCTTAAACCCACTCGTTATTTCGAGGGCTGAGGAATCAGATCGCTGTTGAGTAGATACGGCTTGAGAGCGTTCGAGACTGTTCATACTCGCTTCTCGAGGCATATCTTTTTATTAGAATTACCAATTACCACTCCAGCCAATCAGTGTCTCGATCAGTGAGAAACCCACTCACGCGAGATGTCGTATCGACTCTGATACTATCGGACGGAACTGTCTGATCGCCACCCCGTGGCGGCGATTCACGACGGACGTCCGGCAGTATGATGAACGTTCGACCGACCGTACTCCTCGAGGCGACAAGGATCGTCACACAGTTCCGTCTGATAGTATGAACAGTGGTATGGACCAGGTGTTCGCCCCGTGGCGTATCGAGTGGATCAGACGCGAAGAGAAAAATCCCGAGATCGACGACTGTGTCTTCTGTGAACTTCCAGAACAGGAGTCCGATCGGGAAAACCTCCTCGTTGCTCGAAGCGACCACGCGTTCGTCTTGCTGAACAACTACCCCTACAATCCGGGTCACGTGATGGTTATCCCATACGCCCACACCGGCAACTACGCCGACTTAGCTGACGAACAGTTACTCGATCACGCCCGACTCAAACAGCGAACGTTCGATGCACTGTCCGAGTCGATCGAACCCGATGGCTTCAACGCGGGGCTCAATCTGGGCGAGGGTGCCGGTGGTTCGATCGGTGATCATCTTCACACCCACATCGTCCCCCGCTGGCACGGTGATACGAACTTCATGCCAGTACTGAGTGACACCTCGGTGATCGTCGAAGCCCTCGAGGAGACCTACGACCATCTCCACGAGGCGTTTGCCGATCAGGACGGCACAACGGTCCCCCACGACGACAGTGCGGTGGTCTTCGGGTCGGAGCAGGGATAACTCGTCTCATCGATCCGAAACGTCTTACTCACTCGACCGGTTCGAGCCAGTATGAACCGTAAAACGCCAGCCGCCGACACGGGATGGTTACAGCACGTCTTACTCTCGGTAATCGTCGTCTTTATTCTCGCCTACGCCATGTTGACAGCGAACCTGTTGGTTGGGACTCTTGCCGCGGCAGTGCTGGTGGGTTGTTACTTTCTCATCACGTTACTCGTCGAATTCGTCCATGAGAAACATCACACCGGCTCGCCGAAGGCATACATCGTCTCGTGGCTCGTAATCTCGAGGTCGACAAAGTCTCCGAGATCGAGACCGTACTCGCTTGCGTGCTGGACGATCACCTGACGATAAGCCGAATCGCGACACTTTAGGGAGTCGCCGACGCCCTCTTCGACGACGAGACAGTCACGTTTGACGTCGCCGACCATCTCGGCGTAGGCGTCGGCGACGAGGTCTCGTTTGAGCGCGCTCATCTCTTTCGAGCGTTCCTTTTTGATCGTCCCACCGAGCCCTTTCATCTCGGCGGCGTCGGTGCCCGGCCGCTTCGAAAAGCGAGTGACATTGAGCTTTTCGGGGCGGGTCTCTCGAAGAAGGTCGAGTGATCGTTGATGATCGGCGTCGGTTTCGGTCGGGAAGCCGACGATGAAATCAGTCGAGAGCGTCCAGTACTCGAGGTGGGCATCGAAGGTGTCGACGACCTCGAGATATTCGCTGACCTGGTGTTGGCGGCGCATATCGCCTAAGACGTCGTTGCTGCCGGACTGGACGGGGGCATGCAGGAAGTTATAGAGTTTCTCATTTGTGGCGAAGACCTCGGCCAGTTCCTCGCGGATGCCGTGGACGCCTTTGGGATTGGCCATCCCAACCCGGACGCGAAAATCACCGTCGATGGCACAGATTTCCTCGAGCAGTTCATGAAGGATCCGCTCGCCGTTGTCCCAGCCGTAGACGCCGGTGTCCTGGCCCGTGATTCGGAGTTCTTTCGCTCCGGCGTGGACGAGCGCGCGGGCTTTTTCGACGTTTTCTTCGATCGGTGGCGAGTCGATCTTGCCGGTTGCGTGTTTGGTGATACAGTACGAGCAGTCGGACATACAGCCTCGGGCGATGGGGAGGATGCCGACGACCCCATCCAGGATCGGTTCGGCGTCGGGGGTCGTCGTGGGACACTCGCCGTTGGTGACGGCTTCGGGGACCGCATCCCAGTGGAGTACCTCGCCATTGATCTCGGCGTCGCGAAACTCCTCGCCCTGTGCCAAGGCCATACAGCCCGTAATGTAGAGATCGGCGGTTTCGGCGGCGAGTTCTTCTGCCCGTCGGAGCATGTTCCGTTCGGTCTTTTCGACGACGGTACAGGTGTTGAGGATGGCCACGTCGGCCTCGCTTGGCCCGTCGACTCGGTGGTGGCCTGCATCCCGGAGCCGTCGCTCGATCTCGCGGCTCTCGCCACGGTTTGAGGTGCAGCCGTACGTTTCGATGTGATAGCTGGCCATCCGCGGTACCCCATCGTCAGATGCCAGCAGGCAAAAGCCCGACGGATCCGGTTGGTGTGAGCCACACAGGTCACGAAAAAATAATATTCGTCCCTGCTCGAGTGATCGGTAAGCGAAGATGCAAACGCTGGTAGCAATCGGGTTGGGCGTCGTTTGCTACACCCTCGGGATGATGGCGCTGCAATCTCGCGGTCGATTGCCCTCGTGGGTCAGGCTATCGGGACCGCTGGTAATACTCGAGACCCGGCGGTTTCCGGTGGCGCTCGAGCGACTCGCGAGGCGACGGCGGCTCTGGCAGCGCATAGCGGATGGAGGCGTCGTCGTTTCGATGGCGTTGCTCGTCGTCTCGATGGGACTTGTCCTCTTTGCTGCGTATCTGGCGGTCACTCGAGATGTCGCAAGCGAGGTCAACCGGCCGCGGAACGCGCTGGTCGTTCCCGGCATCAACGACTTTTTGCCGCTTGCAGCGACCGGCGAGATCGTCGTCGGACTGTTCGTCGGGATCGCGATTCACGAACTCAGCCACGCCATCCTCGCCCGCGTCGAAGATATCGACGTCGAGTCGATGGGGCTGATTTTTCTGACGATCGTTCCGTTCGGTGCGTTCGTCGATATGGACGGGAAAGAGGCGGCTGCCTCGAGAGCCGGGCAGAACCGAATCTACGCTGCCGGTGTCACGGCAAATCTCCTCGTGGCGATCGGCTGTGCGCTGGTGTTGATCGCACTCGTCGGGAGTTCGGTCAGTGCAATCGGCGGACTGGCGGTCGCAAGCACATTGCCAGGGACGCCGGCCGATGACGCCGGGATCGAACGCGGCGACGTCCTGACCGAGATCGACGGGGTCGAGATCGACGGCGAGACCGCCTTCGCGGAGACGCTGGCGGATGCAAACGAAAGCGTCGTCGTCGACCGGGCCGACGGCGACTCGGTGACGGTAAACCGGTCGGTGACCATCACCGGGAGTCCGGATACAGGACCGAACACGCTCGAGCCGGGGACGACCGTCGTCGCCGTAAACGACACCACAGTGGCCACGGAATCGGCGTTCGAACGCGAACTCGCGGCCGCAAGCGAGACCGACCCCGAGGTGTCCGTTACGGTCGTCGACCAGACACAAACCGAACGCTCCGAGACGGTCGTGGTCGGTGCGTTCGTCACGGAACTCACCGACGACGGCCCGCTCGCCGAAGCCGGCGCACCAACCGGTGAGCCAGCCGTCATCACCCACATCGGCGATCACCGGCTGGTAACCCACGAGGACCTCTTTGGGGCCCTCGAGGCGGCCACCGCTGGCGAGACGGTTTCCGTCGGCGTCGCCACCGACGACGGATACGAGGAGTATTCGGTCACGCTCGGGACGACGGATGAGGAGCCCTATCTCGGGGTGGTTCCACAGGCTGGCATCGGTGGCCTCCTGGTCACCGATTTCGGCGTCGAAGCCTACCCGGCCGCCGAGCATCTGGCGGTGTTGAGCGGTGAGGGCCACGGCGACGTCGATATTACCGGCACGCCCGTCGACCGACTGCTCGCGCTCAGCTTTCTCCCGTTTGCGGGCATGATCGGGCTCGTTTCGGAGAATTTCGGCGGCTTCGTGGGTTCTGTCACCGACTTCTATACCGTTGCAGGCCCGCTTGCCACACTCGAGGGTGGCGTCTTCGTGTTCGCGACGATTCTCTTCTGGACTGGCTGGTTTAGCCTGCTGATCGGCTTTTTTAACTGTTTGCCTGCCTACCCACTCGACGGCGGCCGACTGATCAAAACGAACGTCACGGCGCTTGCCACCCGGCGATCGCTGTCTGCTCCCGAACGAATCGGGACGCTCGTCGCCGGGGCGGCAACGACGATCGCCGCCATCTCGGTGCTGATCGTGTTGTTCGGGCCGATGCTCGTCGGATAACGAGACCCACGGTCGCTTTCCCAGCGTCACGGATGGATTGATACTGCGCCTCGAAAACGGATAGCTATGCGAAAACCAGACGAGACCGACCTCGAGATCATCCGGTTGCTCACCGAAGACAGCCGCCGACCCTACAGCGAGATTGCAGAACACGTCGGCCTATCGCCGCCGGCGGTGTCGGATCGGATCGATCGACTCGAGGAGCTAGATATCATCCAGCAGTTTACGATCGATGTCGACCGGATGGCTCTGGAGAATCGGGTGCCGGTCGTCTTACAGCTTACCGTCGAGCCAAGTGCAGTCGAGGACGTCTTCGAGCAGGTGTATGCTCTGGACGCGACCGAACACGTCTTTTTGCTGTACGACGGTCGGATTCTCGCACACGTCGATGCGCCCGACCGAGATGTCCATACGTGGTTTCACGACGTTCTGGACCTCGAGCCGATCGATGGCTACGAGATCACACCGCTTGCGCGATCGGAGTGGAAACCGATGGTCGATCCGGCGGACTTTCGTCTCACCTGTGTCGTCTGTGACAACGCCGTCACGAGCACCGGCGTGACTGCTCGAGTCGACGGCGAAATCAAGGCGTTCTGTTGTGAGACGTGCCAGGCAGCCTACGAGAGACAGTACGACGCGTTTGCTGAGGATACCGACTGAGAGCGAG
>LKMM01000186.1 GCA_001563885.1 Natrialbaceae archaeon B1-Br10_E2g27 | reverse complement strand
TTCGTCCATCCATTTCATCACGTTGCCTCCGTGGGCAGTACCGAGCATGTTCGCGTGGTTTGGCTGGACCATCTCGCGGTTTTCGATCAGCGTCTCGAGGAGATCGGTCATCGGTCACAGGTGGGCAGGCGTGAAAATGAGTGTTTTTGTCTGGAGGACTGGTGACGTTCGATACTGGTAAAAGTCGCGGCCGAGTTAACCCGCTAATGAGCGATGCAGGCGACGCCGGCGTGCCGGAGCCACCCGCTCCCCCCGAAAGCGAGCAGGGTTCGGTCCACGTCCTCGGGACGGCCCACGTCTCCCAGGCGAGCGTCGACGAGGTTCACGAAACCGTCGATCGGGACCAACCCGACGTCGTGGCGGTCGAACTCGACGAAGGACGGTACCGTCAGATGCAAGGCGGCACCCCCGACGATATCGAAGCGAAAGATCTCCTCTCCGGAAATACGGTCTTTCAGTTTCTCGCCTACTGGATGCTGTCGTACGTCCAGTCACGACTCGGCGAACAGTTCGATATCGAACCGGGTGCGGACATGCGCGCGGCAATCGAGGCCGCCGAACGCAACGGGAGCGGCGTTGCACTCGTCGACCGTGACATCCAGATAACGATCCAGCGTTTTTGGCGACGACTCTCTATCGTCGAGAAACTGAAGATGGTCGGCGGGCTTGCACTCGGCGTCACCGATCCGCGGACGATCGGCATCGGCGTCGGTGTCGCTTTCGGGATCCTCGCCGGGATGTTCGTCTCCGTTCTTCTCGCCCCGCTTTTGGGCTTCGGGGAGAGTACACTGCTTGGCGTAAGCGATCCGACGACCCTCCAGTACGTCGGCAGCGTCGGCCTTGGTGCACTCGCCGGCATCTTCCTTGGGCTGCTCTTTTTGCCCTCCCTCGAGTCCGCCGAACAGTACACCGGCGGGCTGATAAACGGCTTTTCGATACGACTGCTCGCCGGCGCGGCCATCGGAATCACAGCCTGTGTCACACTCGTCGCGACCGGAACCTTCCTCGGCCCGTTCTCCGAAGGACGGTTCGAAACCGCCGGTATCTACTCGATTCGGGCCGGAACCGGGATGGTTGCCGGACTCGGCGTCGGCGTCGTCCTCGGCGGCTTCCTCGGCGTTTTGCTTGGCCGTGCCGGCGGAGACGTCGAGGATATCGAGGAGATCGATATCGAGGAGATGACCGACGGCGACGTCGTCGCCGCGATGATGGAGGAGTTTCGCCAGTTTAGCCCCCGTGGAGCCAACGCCTTGATCGACGAACGCGACGCCTACATCGCACACAACCTCCACAAGCTTCGCGAACAGGGCTATGACGTTCTCGCGGTCGTCGGAGCCGGCCACAAAGCCGGCATCGAACGCTATCTCGCAGACCCCGAGTCGCTGCCGTCGATGGAATCGATCTCGACGACGGCAAAGAGCCGACGCTTTTCGCCGCTGAAACTCTTTGGCTATCTCGTCATGTTCGCCTTCTTTGGCTTTTTCTTCCTGTTGATCATGGCCGGCGTCCAGAATACGTTTCTCTTGCAGCTGTTTCTGGCCTGGTTTCTGTTCAACGGAATCCTCGCGTTTACGCTCGCCCGACTCGCCGGTGCTCGGTGGACAAGTGCGGGCGTCGGCGGCCTGGTCGCCTGGCTGACGAGCATCAATCCGCTGCTCGCACCCGGCTGGTTTACCGGCTATTTCGAACTGCGACACCGGCCAGTTAACGTCGGTGACATCCAGAAACTAAACGACATCATCGGCGACACCAGTCGGCCAGTCGACGAGGCGTTTTCGGCCATGTTCGACGTTCCGCTGTTCCGGCTGATCATGATCGTTGCCCTGACCAACATCGGGAGCCTGATCGGAACGGTGTTGTTTCCGATCGTCGTCCTGCCGTGGCTTGCCCCCGAAATCGGCGGCGTCGACGCGCTGATGAGTGAACTGTTCGCCGGCGCAGAAAATAGCCTCGAGTTGATACGGAGTCTGCTGTTATGAGTGTCGATACCCACCGCCCCGATCCCGAACTCAGTTTCAGCCAGAAAGAACTGTTCGATCTTGCGGTCGCCTGGATCGTCCTCTCGGTTGCGTTTGCGCTGTTGCTCGCGCCGATCCACCGAGCCGATGTCGGCATCGGTATCTTCGTGACGATGATTGGGCTGAGTTTCGTGACCGTCGGCGTCGCCTTCTTGCTTCACGAACTCGCACACAAAGTCGTCGCGATCGAGTACGGCCAACTCGCGGAGTTTCGCGCCGACTACCAGATGCTGTTTTTAGCCGTCATGAGCGCACTCGTCGGCTTTCTCTTTGCCGCACCCGGTGCGGTCTACCACCGCGGTCGGATCACCGTCGCCGAAAACGGACACGTTGCGATCGCCGGCCCGATCACGAACCTCCTGCTTGCACTCTTGTTTTTCCCCTTGATGCTCTTTCCGGGACTCATCGGCACCATCGGCCACCTCGGGGTACTGATCAACCTCTTTCTGGCTGCCTTCAACATGATCCCCTTTGGCCCACTCGACGGCAAAACCGTCCTCGAGTGGTCGAAACCGGCGTTCGCACTTACCTTTGGCGTCAGCGTCATCACGCTCGTCGGCTTTATTCTCATCTTCGGCTTCTGGTAACGGGGCTGTCGACGGCGTCCGGGTGGACTCTCAGTCGGGACCGGTGACCTTTTGCTCGCCCCCTGCGGTCGTTTCCACATGACCGACCCAACGGACGACGAACAAAAGCGACTCACGTACGCCGAAACGGGCGTCGACATCGACAAAAGCGAAGACGCAACCGCCGCCTTACTTGAGGCCTTTGGAAGCGATCTGACCACCGAGTACGCCGGCCTCATCGATATCGGCGATCGGTATCTCGCGCTCGCAACCGACGGCGTCGGCACGAAACTACTTGTCGCCGAAGCCATCGATGACTTCTCGACGATCGGTATTGACTGCATTGCGATGAACGCAAACGACCTCGTCGCCGCCGGCGTCGAACCCGTCGCCTTCGTCGATTATCTCGCGATCGACGAACCCGACGAACAACTCACCAACGAAATCGGCGAAGGACTCGCCGTTGGCCTCGAGGTAACCGGGATGACCCTCTTAGGCGGCGAGACGGCCGTCATGCCCGAGGTCGTCTCCGGGTTCGACCTCGCTGGCACCTGTGCTGGACTGGCAGCCAAAGACGACCTCTTGCCCGGTGAAGCCGAAGTCGGCGACGCCCTCGTCGGCTTTCCTTCGAACGGGATCCACTCGAATGGCCTTACGCTGGCCCGCGAGGCGGTCACACGCAACCACGAGTACACCGACGAGTTCCCCACGATTCCAGACCGGACGATCGGCGAGGAACTCCTGCGACCGACCCGCCTTTACACCGACTTACTCGAGCCGATGGCAACCCACGGCGTTCGGGCGGCAGCCCACATTACGGGTGGGGGCTGGAGCAATCTGTTGCGTATGGGCGACCGACGGTACGTCGTCGACGATCCACTGCCGGCCCAGCGAATCTTCGAGTTCATCCAACAGGAAGGCAACGTCACCGACGAAGAGATGCACCGAACGTTCAACATGGGCACCGGCTTCGTCGTCGCCGTTCCCGACGACCGTGCCAACGACCTCGTCGCTGCAACCGACGGGCAGGTGATCGGCCACGTCGAAGCGGGCAACAGCGTCGAGATCCGCGGGCTCTCTCTCGAGTAACCGTCTGTTGACCACCTGACGCTTACTTGACCGAGACAGTTGAACGGAGGCCACACGCTCGAGGTCGACCCCAGATTCTTAGGCTTACCAAAACCTTTTTAGATTTAGGCCCACCTAACATCTCTCAATGGACGTACCCGCCCAACGGCAGGACGGTGATGCTGGCACGGACGAAACGCCCCCCGTGCCGGCGGCAATCGTGACCAGCCACGAAACGCGCCCCGGAAAAGTCGTCTTCACCGAGCGAAACAACAGCGACGGCTGGATTGCGACCGATCTCATCGTCGACGTCGGCCGCTGAACAGTCTGTCGGTGACATCTATCGGCCGTCTCGATGGCAAACAGACTCACCGAAACAGCTTGAGCACAGTCAGCGTCTCGAACGGAAACGACTCCTCGGCGACGGCGACGGCGCTAAAGCCCTGCTCGCCGGCGTGTTCGACGACCGCGTCGACGCCCGTGAGGCTGCTTACGAGTAAGTAGACCACACCGTCTGCAGCCAGCACACGACCGACACACTCGAGGAACGGATCGATCACCGCACGACCGTCCTCGCCTCCCGACAGGGCCCGTTCCATCCAGTCGTCCCACTCGTTTTCCGGTTCGGTCGGCAGATATGGCGGGTTGAACGCGACGACATCGAAACTCTCCCCGGCGAAGGGAGCGACGAGGTCTGCCCGAACGGCCTCTAGACCTACAGAACGGGCCTGCCGGACGGCGTGTGGATTCAGATCCGAAGCGATCACTCGAGCGTCGGTCTCCTCGAGGATTCGCCCGGCGACGTAGCCCGAACCGGTGCCGACCTCGAGAACGCGGTCGCTTGGGTCCCCGTCGAAGCGATCACAGACGGCCTCGGCGAGCAGTCGGGAATCTTCGGCAGCTTGGTAGACGTCGGTCTCGATGTCGCGTCGGTCAGTAAGCGTCATTTGGGATCGTGGTGGGTGAATTCGGTACCGCGTCGGTCATCTGTCGGTTCGCCATCGTCAGTCGGTTGGCTCTCGCCTGCAAGCGAGACATCGCCAGCTTCGTTTCGCTGTGAGAGTTGTCGCTGCGGGTAGGGAATCGAGATTCCTGCGGCCTGAAACTCGCGTTTGAGGGCGTTAATGGCTGCCGTTCGAGCCAGCGAGTGGCGTCTGGCACTCGGTCGGTCGATCCAGAAGCGAACGCCCAAAAGTACCGCGGAGTCACCGAAGGATTTGGTGACGACCTGCGGGCTCGGCCCAGCCAGCGAGTACTCGAGGTCGACGACGGTCGATCGGGCGAGTTTCGAGGCCCGTTCGATGTCGGTTTCGTAATCGACGCCGACGTCGATTTCGATCCGAAGCTGGCCGCGTTTCGAGCGGTTTGTCACCATACTCGAGGAGATGACGTCGTTGGGTATCATGACGTACTCACCGTCGAACGTCTGGATCTGTGTGTTGATAATCGAGATGTGGGTGACGATGCCCTGGTCGTCATCGATCACGACCCAGTCGCCGATCTCGAACGGGCGAGCGAACATGAGAACGAAGCCGGCGAGGACGGTCCCAAGCGTCTGGCGGGCAGCCATACCGACGACGATACCGAGAAAGCCGGCCCCGACGAGCAGGCCGCTTAAATCGTCGATCCAGACGCCGAGGACGACCACCAGCGAAACCGACCAGACGAGTACTTGCATCACGCGGTGGGTGACTTCGCGCTGGTGGTCGGTGACTGCCGACGTCGATCCGAGCAGTTCGTCGATC
>LKMM01000018.1 GCA_001563885.1 Natrialbaceae archaeon B1-Br10_E2g27 | reverse complement strand
TCAACCCTGGCGCTGGCAGCAGCAAGCGCGATCGTGGCCCTTCTTGTCATTTCTCCGATGTTCTGGCTGCTCTGGCAGGCAGCAACCATCGAGCCGTCCGTGGCCATCGACGTCCTCATCTCCTCACAGACGGCGTGGGTGACGGTAAATAGTCTCCTATTGATGGGACTTGTCACCCTCTTTTCGATCGTTCTCGGCGTCCCGCTGGCGCTTTTGACGACCCGAACGGATCTTCCCTACCCGAAGGTTTGGACCGTCATCGCCGCGCTCCCGCTCGTGATTCCGAGCTACATCGGCGCAATCGCCTTCGTCGGGATGTTCGGCTCCGGTGGCGAACTCGACTCGCTGTTTGGGACGACAATCCCCACCCTCGATGGGCTTCCCGGTGCGGTGTTCATCATCACCCTTTACACCTATCCCTACGTGTTCCTGACGACTCGAGCAGCGTTGCTGTCGATGGATAGCTCCGTCGTCGACGCCGCCAGAACGCTCAACGCCACGCCGGTAGAGGCGTTCCGTCGGGTCACGTTCCCACAGATCAGGCCGGGGATTGCAGCAGGCGCGTTGCTCGCGGCGCTGTATGCAGTCTCCGATTTCGGGACGCCAGCGTTTATGAACGCGAACGTTTTCACCAGTACGATCTACTGGGAGTTTAGCAATTTTGCTGTCGAGTACGCTGCTTTGCTTGCGCTTCAGCTCGTCGCCATCGTCGCCATCGTCCTCGTCATCGAAGCCGGGATTGGCCGCGACGAAAACGCAACCGGCGGCACGACCACCGGCAGCCCCATTCGACTCGGTAACTGGAAGTGGCCTGCAATGGGCTTTGTTTCGGCGATCGGCATCCTCACCCTCGTCGTCCCCGTCGCCATCTTTACGAACTGGCTGGTTCGAAGCGAAGGCGACCCGATCTCCTCGTTTGAGTTTCAGTGGGAGTTTGCGATCAACTCCGTCTATCTGGCACTGTTGGCCGCAATCGTTGCCTGTCTCTTTGCTCTTCCAGTCGCCTACTACTCCGGTCGAGCCAACACCGTCGTCTCACGAATCTTAGAACGAGTGACCTACATCGGCTTTGCCGTTCCCGGAATCGTCATCGGACTCGCACTGGTATTTTTGGGCACCAGAACCCTCCCATCGCTGTACAGAGAAGGCGTCATATTGCTCGTCTTCGCGTACGTCGTTCGGTTTCTCCCACAAGCCGTCGGAACAATGCGCGCGTCAGTACTGGGCATCGACGACAGCATGCTCGAGGCCGCAAAGACCCTCGACGCCGGACGGTTCGAAACGTTCAAACGGATCACCCTGCCGTTGATCATGCCTGGCGTGATCGCCGGCAGTGTCCTCGTCTTTCTGACCACGATGAAAGAACTCCCGATCACGCTCATGCTCCAGCCGATCGGCATGGATACCCTGGTAATCGTCATCTGGAACGCTCAAAACGCACTTGCCTACCGGTATGCAGCTATCCCAGCCCTGCTTTTGATTCTCATCTCAGGGCTGTCGATGCTCTTGCTCCTTCGACAAGAAGGTGGCAAAATCAGTTAGCGGGCCACATTGATCTCGCCAGTGACTGTGACGGTACGGTGTGTGGCTATATTGGCAACAACAGCGCCCCTGCGGGGAGATCCGCACGCTTAAGTCGCTGCCGAAAGTTGTTCACAGTAATGGACTATTCGCTCGAAATCGAGGAGACGCCGGCGACGATTCCGGGTGGGACCGGCGTACTGTTGCTCCACCCGAGCACCGGCGAAACCGACCGTATCGACACCGACTTCTTCAAAACCGACACTGATCACTTTCTCGTCATCTCGACACGGACGACCGCTCGAGAAGTCAAACAAAAACTCGAGTACTACGACGTCGACGAAGAACGCGCCGAGATTCTCGATACTTTAAGTATCGAACGTGGCTACTCCCGACGACAGAGCGATACCGTCCACTACGTCGCCGCACCCGACGACGTCGACGGTATCGTCGAACACATCGACGGCTTCCTCGAGAACAACGACGGCAAACTCAGAATCAGCTTCGACTCCGTCACCGAACTGGCCTACTACGCCGGCGAGGACGAGGCCCTTGCTGCGGTCGAACGCATTCTCGGTTTGCTCGAAACCTACGACGCCATCGGCCTCTTTCATCTCTCGGAGGACCCACACGACAAAGCGGTCGTCGACGAGTTCCGCGCGCTATTTGACGGTGTAATCGACCTCGAGGAAGACGGAAGCGTCGACGCCGAGTTCTGACTGCCACGAACCTGTTACGGTTCGACCCTTTATATTACTCCGCAAGCGACTCGAACGTTTTTTCCGCCCATTTAATCGCATACTCTGGACCGTGCTCGCGATAGGCGTCGGTATCGAGGGCCGCAAACGGTGCCGGCAGTTCGATCGCATGTTTGATCGCTGCACATGCCAGTTCCGTCGCATCCGCGAAATCGGTGTCACCACGGGCAACTTCCCGCGGGAGCGACGAGACGCGGCCCTCGAGTCGCGCACCCGCATCCTTCCAGGCCTCGAACAGTTCCGGATACTCTGTCTGCCAGCTTCCAAACACGTCCCGTGTCTGTAAGCCGATCCAGCCGTCAAAGGCCGCAGCAGCAATCTGATACGTGTTGTTCGGGCCCATATCGATGACCCGGTCAAGTTCGCGTAACTCGGCTTCGAAAAAGCCGATGAAGTGTTCCGGAACGGTACACCCGAGTTCGACGAACGCTTCTGCAAGCAAAAAGTCGACGAACGAATCGGGCGAGCCTGTAATTCGCGGTTTCACGAGCACGACCGGCGGCCCAGTCTGGCGCGTCCAAACGACACTGCCATCACCGGGCATCCCAATCGTAAACGTCGAACTCGCATACTTTACGAGCAGCGACGGCACATCGGACGGAAGCCACGCCGCCTGATAGCTCGCCGGCTCGAGGGAGTCGACGACGAGACCGAGTTCTTCAGCCTGCGCTGGAGGCAACGTCTCGAAATCCCGCTCGCAGTCGAAAACCTTCGCGTCGGGTGCGTGTTCCGCTCTAATCGCTTCGACGTCGCTCGAAATCGCTCGAGGCTCGAACATTAGACGAAGAGGGTCTGGAAAATGATCAGAACTGACAGGAGTGCCGAAACACCGATCGTTCCGAGAACGATCTTGGTTGCAGTGCTCATACTCGAGGCCTATCACCCGCGTCGCATAAATCCATCTGTCTATCGCCGAGTTGCAGGACACTGAAAGCCAATATTACCCCTCCGTTTCGACTGGAGAGTGCTCCGCACACACGAGGAAAGAAAACAAAATCGTAGTACCAAAACAACGGGTCAGTTATTCGTCGCTATTACGCCAGGAGTCGGGGACGTCGATAACGTACCGGCCGTCTTCTTTGAGCGAAATGATGTATTCTTCTCGGTTGTACAGTTCCATGAGATTGAGTTCGTACTGCCCGGGTTGGACGATTTTGATACTCTCGAACTGTTCGTTGAGTTCCGCTCTGAGCTCCTCGATAGAGGGCGTCTCGCCCGTCGGTTCGCTGACGACACGGCCATGATCTGGCGGATGTTCACCCTCCGTATCTGGGGGCGCTACAGTTTCGCTCGAGTCGGCATCCGAACCGGTCGTTCCCTCGACTGGTTCCGTTGGTAACGAATCCTGTGAGACGACGCCGCGTCTGGCATCCGCTTGCGCTGTGTCTTCTCCGATCGAGGTGTCCGAACGTGTCGCAGTTTCTTCGCTCGAGGGCTCCGTGCGTGCTGTCTTTTCACCGGAGTCTACTGGCCGGTCGTCAGTGGCCTCTTCGTGGGAATCAGTCCCTGTTGGCGTCGAATCGTCGCTACCTGTCCGATCTTCGGGACGACGTGCTGTATCGGGCCACGCCGCAAAGTCGCTCGTATCCACCGTTGGATGGTCGGTCTCGTCGCTTCGTTTCGAGACCCACTCGCTTACCGTCTCGGTATCTCGAGTACGCTCGCGTTCGGACCGATCTGCAGCGTTGACCTCCCAACTCGATTCACCTATCGGGTCAGCGTCACCGTCGGACGGACGTGAATCGGTTCCATCATCGAGACAATCGGAGTCGTCGTCGGAACGAGTGGATGTCTCTGAGCCAGCCGATTCCGTGGTAGATCTAGCCGGGGTGAACTGGAATTTGTTTCCACCGCAGTCCGGACACCCCGAGAGCATCTCCTTCGAGCCGTCAGGAAACGTCCGTCCGCAGTTTGTACATTCGTGTGGCATTAGCTTCGGGACACGAGCGTACTGATGAGCGTTTCGTCTTTGTGTAACGTTTCGATTCGGTTCGCCGGCCCAATCACGGTGAGTTTCGCACCCGACTCGTCGTTGCCCATGATTCGTCCGAGCAACGACGAGTTCGAGGACTCACCTTTGGGATAGGTCTCGATTTCAATCCCGTTGAAGCCGTCGGGGTTAATTTCAGCCATCGTCGTCTCGATGAGTTTGCTCTCTTCGTCAGGCGTCAACCCTTCCTCTAAGATGACGATATTGCCGTCGTGAACGCCGTCTAAGATCATCCGGATTTTCTCCATTGTGGCCAGCTCGTTCATCCGTTCGCCACTTATCAGATCGATCTGGATTCCATCCGATCCATCAGAGTCGTTCGTTGCTGTAGGCATCAGTGATCACCCGAAATACGCCGCGATAGCGTCGTATACTTCGTCCATATTGTCGCCTTCTTTCGCCGACAGCGGGACAGTTTTGTGCTGTGGGAAGGCGTCTTCGATCCGCTTGACACTCGACTCTTCGAGGTCAATTTTGTTCGCGAAGATGAGTACGGGAAGGTCCCGGGATTCGATAATCCCAATCAGCATCGTGTTGACCTGCGTAATCGGATCTTCTGCGCTGTCGAGGACGTAGATGACACCGTCGACGTCTTCGCGAAGCCAGTGCATCGCCTCGGCGACGCCTTCGGTTGCTTCTCGCGACCGGCGAATCGCGTCTTCTTCTTCCATTTCGTCGGTAAACTCTTCGTAATCGACTTTCGTCGTTACGCCAGGTGTATCGACGATATCGATGGTTACCGACTTGCCGTTGCGTTCGATCTGTACGTTCTCTTTCCTGCGCGCGCGTCGCGTTTCGTGCGGAATGTGACTCTCCGTTCCGATGGCGTCACCAGTCCAATCTCGAGCGATTCGGTTTGCGAGCGTCGTCTTTCCAGCGTTCGGCGGTCCGTAGATTCCGATCCGTTTGGGTTCTTGATCCGAAAACAAACGGTCCGTAACCCGGGAGATACTATCTTTGAGTTCTGTGAACAGTCCCATTGTCAGGGCCTCCAGCACACGGGGTGTGTCTGCGCGTACTACTGGACTGAATTCACTTAAGCATACGTTACACACGTTAACATTCATATAATTCGAACCGGTTTGGTTCGCGCCGAAAATAAAACAAAAATTGGGTTGATAGGGACTCTGGGAAGCGATGTGACCTGTCTTGTTCTGGTGAGCGATTGCTCATAGCTTGATTGGGTAGCTATCCAACGTCAACACACCCCCACCCCTTTGTTTCAACTGGAGATGAACAAACCTCCGCAATGGAGTCCGTATGAGAGACAACTAAGAGTGTCCTGATAGACTGTAGTCTGGACTCTCGACGGTTCTCGAGAGGGATTTCGAACGAATAGATGGGTCTAGTAATTCGGGAGGCTATATACTGGAAATCTAGGAGTATCTAGTAATCACTTACTTCAAACCTAGTAATAGCTTTCTTTTGCTAGTATTGCGGTTACTGTTTTTGCCGCATGCATATAAAACCCTGTGTTGTAAAGCTCTCCGTCACCCTAGCCCCTCCTTCGGAGCGTTCCAGTGGAAACAAAGGGGTGGGGGGGGTCAAGCTACACTTTCAATATCTCTGTCACTTCTCATCTATCACTTCAGGTCTGCCCATCCATTATTCCACAACCGGGCGGTGGTGTCACCGGTCACCAGCAGGCCATCGACACGACGTTCGATTGCCTTCTGGATATTCATCACTGGACCCAGCCCGCGCTGACCACCGAATCCAGCCCGCATTGGACGCTCGAGCACGTTCTGTACAGTAAACAATTGTGGAATTTTTCACTCCTCCCGTCCAATGAAAATCCACAGACGGCCAAATATATCTCTACTACAATTCGACTTACCATCTCTCCGTACGCTCCGATGGCGAACTGAAGGGAAGAATTTAATATGCCACTGTTCCTCTGGTTCGTTTGCATCAACTGGATCCGTCCTGGGTCGATCGAAACGTGGATGGGACCGTAATAGGCCGTAATAGGCCGTCTGTACGGTGATGATCGTCGACCCGGTGACGGTTCCAATCGAAACAAGGGGGTACGAGTACGACGAATGTCAGACGATAATACGAACTCACCGGGCCAAGATCACCTCGAGGCCGACGGAATATCCGGATTTTCGTCACAACTCGAGGGAACAGACCTCGATGAGGAGACGTCCAATCAGGGGCTGTTCGATGATCTACTCAGCGGCGAACCGATCTTCGAGAACAAGGAGGTGCTTCGACCGTCGTATACACCACACGAACTCCCCCACCGAACCGATCAGATCAACAAGATGGCGACGATTCTCGTTGCGGCCCTCCGGGGTGAAACACCTTCGAACATTCTGATCTACGGAAAGACAGGAACTGGGAAGACCGCCAGCGCGAAGTTCGTCAGCAAAGAACTCGAGAGCACGTCCAAAAAATACAGCGTTCCGTGTGATGTCGAGTACATCAACTGTGAAGTAACCGATACCCAGTATCGCGTGCTCGCACAGTTGGCCAATAAGTTCATCGAAAAAAACGAAACGCGAATTGACGACCGGGTAGCCTCCCTGAACGCAGCACTCGAGGCCATCGACGAGTATGAATCCGCCACTGACGATTCCGGTGTCGGCAATGAGGATGACGATCCCGGTGACGGTAATCCGGAAACTGACCCGTTCGATTATCCATCCCAGCCCAAAGAGCAGTCGACCGGCACAACCACACGTTCCCCTGGAAAAAATAGCGAAAGTAAATCACCGACGTACGAGGGGTCTCCAGTCGAAACAGGGGGGTCATCAGGTGTCCCAGACGAGGCGATGGCCGACGAACCCACCCCGAGCGATCACCCGCTTTCGGGAACGCCGTTTGCGACGCGCGAGGAAGTCCACACCCGGATCGAACAACTCGAGGCGGATAAAGAATCCTTCGAGACGGTGCCCATGACTGGCTGGCCGACAGATCGGGTTTATAGCGTCTTTTTCGAGGCCGTCGATTACGACGAGCGCGTCGTCGTTATCATGCTCGACGAGATCGACAAACTCGTCGAAAAAAGCGGCGACGATACGCTCTATAATCTTTCACGAATGAACTCCGAACTCGAGAACTCGCGGGTATCGATCATCGGCATCTCGAACGATCTCAAGTTCACGGACTTTCTCGATCCACGAGTTAAATCCTCAC
Organism: Natrialbaceae archaeon B1-Br10_E2g27; assembly: GCA_001563885.1. Taxonomy (GTDB): domain Archaea; phylum Halobacteriota; class Halobacteria; order Halobacteriales; family Natrialbaceae; genus Natrarchaeobaculum. The sequence goes on along the minus strand of LKMM01000018.1, from coordinate 9,448 downwards.
TCGGTGAAGAAGAGATCGTCTTCCCGCCGTACGACGCGAATCAGCTTCGTGATATCCTCGAACACCGGTCGACGGTTGCGTTCAAAGATGGTGCACTTTCGGACGACGTCATCCCGCTCTGTGCGGCCTTCGCTGCACAAGAACACGGGGACGCACGGCGCGCGTTAGATCTCTTACGGACTGCAGGTGAGCTAGCCGAACGCTCCCAGGCCGAAACGATCGACGAAGAACACGTCCGCAAGGCCCAGGATAAGATCGAACTCGACCGAGTCGTCGAGGTGGTCCGGACGCTCCCTACCCAGAGCAAACTCGTCCTCTTTTCGATCATCCTCCTCGAGAAAAACGGCGTCCACAGCATCAACACGGGCGAGGTCTACAACATCTACAAACGACTTTGTGAGGAAATCGACGCTGACGTGCTCACCCAGCGACGGGTCACGGATCTGATCAGCGAACTCGATATGCTCGGAATCGTCAACGCAGTCGTCGTCTCGAAAGGCCGCTACGGCCGGACCAAAGAGATCAGCCTCTCGGTGCCCTTAGAGGAGACCGAAGCCGTCCTCGTCTCGGATTCGCGGTTGAGCAATATCGACGACGTCCAGCCGTTCGTCCAGGCTCGATTCGAGAATTGAAGCCAGCATGCTGGGAACCGTCGAGTGGTCCATCCTCCCATCGCCGTGTTCTCGCCGTAGATACGGAGTTCGGTATGAACCGACGCACGCTACTTGGCAACTCCGGCCGTGGTCTGCTCGCCGCCACGGGTTTCGTTTCTCTCCAGGTTGTTTGTTGGGGAGCGACGAGATATATGAGTCTGAACGTGGAACACTCGGGATCAGCATCGACGACGAGGAAGTCGACCTGAGAGACGAGAAACTCCACGACAGTGATGAGCTTCGAGTCGAACTCACTACCACCGAGTGACGACTCACACGACTGAAGTCGTTCCTCGAATCTGTGTAACACGCGGTGATCTCGACCTTCGACTGAGACGGTCTCATTTCGATTGGAACCAAGCGTGATCGAGCAGCTCTCAACTCGAGTTGCAGGCTTCGGTTCGCGTTATCGCTTGCACTGTTCGAGCAGTCGTTCATTTCGTTCGATCAGTAACTGGTTCTACTCGGACGTCAGGCTCGGTATCGGCCGACCGCTGCAATCGACCCGAGGCCTGCAGCCACAATGGTCGTTCCACCCGGGGCAACCACGTCGCTTCCGGCAAGCGGTGTCAACACGCCACCGAAGAGACTGTCAAAGAGGAGCCTGATGTGGCCGAGCCACGGAATCCGGTACTGTGCTTTGCCCGTGACCCAGTCGGGGGAGACGACGTCGGTCTGTGCGCCGCCTTGATACTGATCGTAGCCGTTGTTAGCGTCACCTTTCGTGATGAACCCATCGTGGGCGGCCGGACAGGTCGGGACGTCTTCACAGGTCGCATCACCGACGATATCGTCGTCTGCTCTGGTATCGACCCAGTTTTCACCCTCCTCGACCCAGAAGTGTGCGCGATGGATAATCGGCGTCGCTGTCGGATCGCCGTTTGGTTCGAAAATAATAACGTTGCCAGGCTGGCCAAACGTCTCCCCACCGGTTTCTTCGCCGGTCTCGAGGGTGACAACACCGGTTCCCTCGACGGGATCATCGCCAACAAATCGGTCCTCGGCGACGACGAAGATGAGGTCTCCACGCTGCATGTTCGGCTCCATGCTGCCACTTTCGACGGCAACCAGCGGCGGCCAGATCCCACTCAGGGCGAACAACAGGAGTCCGATAACCGCAACGATTGCGACGCTGCTTAGAATATCTCGAGCAAAGACCACCGTCCCGTTGTCGGTCTTGAGAAACCAGCGAACGACGCCATCGTCTTCGATCGTGACTCGGTCATCTGCTGTCCCGGCGTCCGAACCGCCGTCATCGACTCGAGGTCGTTCGTTCGACTGCTCGTCACCGCCGGGGTCGGAACCGCTCATTGTCCCCGCTTTTTGCCGGGGGGCGCAATCAACTTTCCCCCTCGGATTACACAACGACGCTGCTATCAGTTTCACTCGCGCTGAATCACCCCCTCGAGTGTCCGCCGGATCGCTATCCTTTTTTTCTCGGTGCCGAATGCGAGTGGTGTGCCACTCGAGGGACAGGCCCGGATCGTTAGCGAACTCGCGAGCCGTGGCTACAACGCAGAACGCGAGGCGGTGACGAAACTCGCCTCGGCTCCTGATCCGAACGCGGCCCTCGAGTCTATCGTCGAGACCCTCCCTGAGGATACACTCGTCGTTCGGGCCGACCACGTCGAGGCGGCTCTTGCTGACGGAGTAGTATCGACCCCGTCGACGACGGACGCTACCGACAACACGACATCGAGCGCCCCGGAGCCAGACCCCTCCGTTTCGACTGGAACATCCCCGACCCACTCCAGTGGATCTGTGGATCGATCTCCAGTTGAAACGAAGGGGTCGGACACGGCGGCCCGTTCGGTCGACCCTGCCCTTCGCTCACTCGAGATCACCGGAGATATGACCGGCCAGAGCACTGGTACCGGCGCGTACGAGGATTTCGTCGCCGTTTTCCGGGATCGTCTCGAGCGGTTGGGATCGAAGCTTCGCGGGCGAGTCAATCATCGGCCGGCGACCGCAATCGAAGATATGCCGGGTGGCGAGGAGGTCGCAATGGTTGGGCTGGTCAACGACGTTCGCTCGACGGCAAGTGGCCACTGGTTGGTCGAACTCGAGGATGCGACTGGGACCTTCCCGTGGCTCGTGATGAAAGACCGGGAGTATGCGGATCTGGTCGAGGAACTGCTCTGTGATGAGGTACTCGCGATGGAAGGGACCTTATCGGGTGATTCGGGGATCGCTTTTGTCGACGCGATGTACTTCCCGGACGTCCCTCGGACACATCAGCCGTCGACGGCCGATCGTCACGTCCAGGCAGCGCTGATCAGTGACGTCCACGTCGGCAGCCAGGAGTTCATGCACGACGCCTGGACGGCGTTTGCCGACTGGCTACACACCGAAGCCGCCCAGCACGTCGAGTATCTGTTGATCGCCGGGGATATGGTCGAAGGCGTCGGTGTCTACCCAAACCAGGACGAGGAACTCGATATCGTCGACATCTACGACCAGTATGAGGCGTTCAACGAGTATCTCAAACTCGTCCCCGGCGACATCGAGATCGTCATGATCCCTGGCAACCACGACGCAGTTCGACTCGCCGAACCCCAGCCCGGGTTCGATGAGGAACTTCGCGAGATCATGTCGGCCCACGATGCCCAGATCGTGAGCAACCCATCGACGGTCACGCTCGAGGGTGTTTCCGTCCTGATGTATCACGGGGTTAGCCTGGATGAGGTCATCGCCGAACTTCCCGAAGAAAAAGCAAGTTACGACGACCCACACAAGGCGATGTATCACCTTCTGAAAAAACGTCACGTCGCCCCGCAGTTCGGTGGTCACACGCGACTTGCCCCCGAAGAACGCGATTATCTTACCATCGATACGGTGCCCGATATCTTCCATACCGGCCACGTCCACAAACTCGGCTTTGGCAAGTATCACAACGTCCTTGCGATCAACTCCGGCTGCTGGCAGGCCCAGACTGACTTCCAAAAAAGCGTCAACATCGACCCTGACTCCGGCTATGCCCCCATCGTCGATCTGGATACGCTCGACGTAACAGTCCAAAAGTTCAGCTAGCCACCGACTGTGCTATGGCTCGAGTCGAAACCGAACCGTTCGACTCCCATCGAATCGCGGGCCGCGGCCGGCGCGTTCGAAGCCTAAGGCGTCGGCTGCCTCGAGGATCGTACTGTCACTGGGTGAGACCAGAATTTCGACGGCCATCGATTCGCTGTCGGCAAAGCGGACGGGTTCGGCAAGCAGTCGCTCACAGGCGTCTGCGGTGCCGTCGAGTTGGGTGACGTGGACGGTGTCTGCTTTGGCATCGAAGCTGATGAACCCGAGTAGATCCTCGGGGTTAGAGCCGCTGTACTGAGAACTCGAGACATCGGCGTGGGGATCGTGGGTGCCGTCTTCGGCGACACGGACGGTCCGATCGTGAACGAGATTTCGCATCACGTCGGTCGGCGAGTCCGCAATTGCTGCCAGCGCATCGGCGTCGGCCTCGAGCGCGTCCCGGACGTTCATCAGTGTGTGATATCGACGCGCACAGTTATAAATCCCGGCGCGCACCGATCATGTACCGACGCTTATGTGAACGGCCGCGTTCTTGGTGTGAACCGGCGGCGAATGGGACACAGTTATTTGCTCGCTCTGGTAACGGGGGGAGTATGAGCCACGCCAACGGTAGTCGAGAACCGGCCGAAAGTTCCAGGGAGGGTGTCGTATGCGCGTAGTCGCGAAGTTCGGTGGGACGAGTCTGGGGAGCGGTGACCGGATCAACCGAGCTGCAGACTCGATCGCCGCGGCCGTCGAGGACGGCCACGAAATCGCCGTCGTTGCGAGCGCGATGGGATCGACCACGGACGATTTGCTCGAGGATATCACGTTCGAGACGGACGAAGCCGACCGTGCCCAGATCGTCAGCATGGGCGAGCGAACCTCCGTCCGAATGCTGAAAGCGGCACTGTCCTCGCGAGGTATCGACGCCGTCTTCTTAGAACCAGGAAGCGACGGCTGGCCGGTGATCACCGACGAGTTCGGTGAAGTCGACGTCGAGGAGACCCAGAAACGGGCCCTCGAGGTTGCCGACGGGCTCAGTGATACGGTGCCGGTCCTCACCGGGTTCCTCGCGGAGGGGTCTGACGGCTCGATCACGACGCTCGGACGTGGTGGGAGCGATACGACGGCTGTGATGATGGGCAAGTATATGGACGCTGACGAAGTCGTCATCGTGACCGACGTCGAGGGCGTCATGACGGGTGACCCGCGGGTCGTCGAGGGAGCCAGAAACGTCGGGAAGATTTCGGTTGATGAACTTCGGAACCTCTCGTTTCGCGGTGCCGAGGTCGTCGCGCCGTCGGCGCTGTCGTACAAAGACCGCAATCTCTCGGTACGCGTCGTCCACTACCAGCACGGCGATCTCCTCTCGGGTGGGACGAGTATCGAAGGCGAGTTCAAAAATCTCGTCGACCTTCGTGAACATCCACTTGCCTGCCTGACCGTCGCCGGCCGGGCGATCCGAAACCAGCCCGGCGTGTTCAATCACCTGAGCAAGGCACTCGCGGAAAACGACATCAACGTCGACGCTGTCGCAAGCGGTATGGACACGATCACGTTTTACGTCGACGAGGACGAAGCCAGTCGGGCCGAAAACACCCTCCACCGTGAGGTTATCGCCCGTGATGAGCTCTCGAGTGTGACTGTCGGCTCGCCGGTTGCGGTCGTTCGTGTCACTGGTGGCGAGATTCCCAACCAGCCAGGGATCATCAGCGACATCGTCGCGCCGCTTGCCAAAGAGCGCATCCACCTACAGGACGTCATCACGAGTGCAACAAGCGTCGCGTTGTTCGTCGACTGGGACGACCGCGAGAAGGCCCTCGAACTCACACAGGAACTGTTCTAACGGCAAACCTCGAGACGAGCCCACGAGCACGCTTTCGGATCGAGGGTTCGGGGTCGGGGTCGCTCGTGAGCCGTTGTTTTGCGATCGTTCGGACGCCCTGTTTGGCCGCGTTTGAGCCTGCGAGAGTTACCAGCCAGTCAGGTAGCTGTGACTCGAGTTCGGCTCGTTTCTCGGCTTTGAGCTGGCTGTACTGTCGGAGGGCGAGACCGACGGCAAGAAACAGGCCGGCGTCGACGAGTTCGCGACGGAATCGGTCCTCGTCGCCCCGGACCGCAATCGCTTTCAGAAGCGAGAGCGCCCCGATCCCGAGGTAGAGTTTCGACGTTCGTGCGGGGTCGCCGCTGCGTATCCGTCCAAGAGGCATGCGAGGCGACCTACCACGTTCCCAGTGTTAAAGCTGGGCTCGTCTCTCACTCCGGAATTTCATCGACCCACGCCTCGAGCCATCCCTCAAGGTTTGCAGACAGGTCAGCGTACGCCATCGTTACCGTTTCCTCGGGTTCGACTGCGTGTTCGTCGAACGCATCATCGAGATCGAGGTCATCGGACTCGATGGCTGGAAACTGGACGTTTCGCGTGGCGAGTTCGGCCTGGGTTTCGGGCTCGAGTAAGAAATCGATGAACTCGAGTGCGAGGTCGCGTTCGTCGGTCCCCTCGAAGATGGCGACGGCCTCGGTGCTTCGATACCCCTGGCCGTCCGGCGTCGCGACCTGGTGGCGCTCGAGGCTGTGGCCGGCGAGGGCGGCTCCGACCCGGTCTGTCGAGTAAGAGACGACCATCGGTCGGTTGCCCTCGAGAAAGCTCTCGCGGTAGGTCTCCGTCCACGAGGTGGCTATCTCGAGGCCGTTGTCTGCAAGCGCCCGCCAGTACTCGAGGTAGTCGTCGCCGTAGGTCTCGATCGTCCACAGCAGAAAGGCACGCCCGGGGATCGAGTAGCGTGGATCTTGGACGATAAGGGTGTCTTCGTACGCATCTTCGAGCAACGAATCGAGGGTTTCCGGCGACTCGAGGCGTTCGCCGTCGTACACTGGGGTCACGTAGCCCGTTGCGACTGGGAGGACTCGCTCGTCGGGGTCGTCGAACGCGAGGTCCTCGCGGATTCGGTCGGCGTTTTCGAGCTGTGACCGCTCGAGTTCGTCAAAAAGCACTCGGCTCGCCGTGGTGTCCGCATAGACGAGGTCGTCGACGCTCAGCCCGAGGTAGACGTCGGCGTCGATTTCCCCGTCCAGTCGCGTTCGCCTGACGTAGTGGTCGATCCCGCTTGTCGGAATCGTCCACTCGAGGTCGGCGTCGGGGACCTGCTGTTCGAACTGATCTGTGATCCACTCGCCGGCGGGAGTGTCGCCGGTCACCATCGAGTTATACGTCGCAATGCGCAAGCTGCCATCGCTTTCGGGCTCGTCGTCGATCTCGTCGCCGTCGTCTTCCGGTGTGGCGTCGTCGGTCGGCTCGCCGTTTTCTACCGCTCCACAGCCGGCGAGTGAAACGATCGCCCCAGTTCCAACAGTGCCGACGAACCTCCGTCGATCCATTGTCGAGTGCTCACGCCGCGATGGCTTAAGCGTCCTGTCCCATTCGAGAGGAAGAATTTTACCATTTCGGTGAGAGTCATGGCTGTGACAACGACCGCTAATTCCGGTCGGCGTCGATACGTTCTGGCCGGCGTCGTCGTGGTCCTCGGTGTCCTGACGGGTGCGATTTTGCTCGAGGTACTCGGGACGATCCTGCTTGCGTTGACGGTCGCGTACGTGTTGATGCCGCTCAAAGGCTGGCTCGACCGACGCCGTGGATTCTCCGAGTGGACGGCAGCAGCAGCGGCGACCCTCATCGGGTTCGTCACTGCAGTCGCTGTCTTTTCGCCGATCGTCTATACGCTCTACGTTCGGATCGATCAGGTCATTGCCGTCCTCGAGGAGGTCCCGCCGGAGATTCCGGTGACGGCCTTTGAGTTTACCTACGTCATCGAGGTCGCGGAAGTCCAGACGCTTGCCATTGAGTTCGTAAGCGGGATTGCACTCTCGCTGGCGACGCAGTTGCCAGTACTTGCGATCAAGTTTGCGCTCTTTGTGATCCTGTTGTTTGCGCTCTTGCTCAAAGGCAAGGAGGCCGGTCGGGCGGCCGTCGCCCCAGTTCCGCCGGCATATCGCGATATCGTTCACACACTGGCCAAACGCGCCCGCGAGACGCTGTATGCGATCTACGTCCTCCAGCTTGCAACGTCGGTCGCGACGTTAGTTATCGGCTATCTGCTGTTCTGGTCGCTTGGCTACGACGCCGCCTTTACGCTCGCGTTCATCTCGGCGATCCTCCAGTTCGTGCCGATCATCGGACCGAGCCTGCTGATCGTCCCCATCGCGCTCTTTCACGTCGCGTCGGGTGAACTGGCTTCGGCAGTGCTGGTTGGGGTTCTCGGCGTTGGCCTCGTCGCCTGGCTGCCCGATATCGCGGTTCGACCGCGACTCGCACGTCGATCGGCCGGCCTTCCCGGGAGCCTCTATTTCGTCGGGTTCACCGGCGGTCTCTTTACGATGGGTGCAATCGGTATCGTCGTCGGCCCGCTGATCGTCGCCGTCTTCGTCGAGGCCGTCTCGCTGCTGGCTGACGAGGTCAACACCGACGCGTCGATCACCGAACTCATCGAAGAGCCGCCGACCGAGGAACTCGAGGAATCGGAAGCGTCCGACTCAGGAGCGGTCACCTCCTTCGACGAGTCCGAATCGAGACCGGCAAACGACTGATTGGTGTTGGTATCATCGGACCTGTTGGGAGACGGTTCATACTGTCTGTCATACGTACGTGAATCAGTGTACTCGCTCGATACCGACGTTTTTTCTCCCTGTTCGTGGTCGAACCCCTATGGTAAGCAGCCGAACCATCATCCACGCGATTATCGGCGCAGTCGTGGGGATCGTCCTCTCGTTTCTCCCGTTTTCGACCGTTATCGGCGGCGCGACGGCAGGCTTTCTCGAGGGCCCGGACGGTCGTGAGGGGGCTATCTCGGCGCGTACCTCGCACAGGAGTACCCCACACAGCGGACGAAGACCCGACGAACCCTCGGTATGCACGACGATGGCCGCGACCCACGCTGGGAGCACGATTCCGGCCACCGACCTCGAACTCGCGAAACGTCGAACGTGACTCGCCGTCCGGTCAACTCGCCGCCTGAGGACGACGCCTACGAGCACAGACACGGATCAAACGCGGCCGATGACAGTCGGCCAGACCCTCGAGTCTCCTCGGGAGACACGTCGGCGGAGTCAGACCTCGAGCACGAGTAGCCCGACTCACTTGTGCGAGTAACCCGGTCCTCATTCGTATCTGAGCGCGTCGATCGGATCGGTTCTGGCGGCTCGCCAGGCGGGATAGAGCCCGGAGGCGATGCCGACGAGAACGCCGACGCCGATCGCGAGTGCGACGTACGCTATGGGGTAGACCAGCGGCAGATCGATATACCACGCGCCCAGATAGCCCGCGAGGAGTCCGAGTACAGTGCCCAAGAGTGCGCCGATAACTCCGAGAACAACGGCCTCTGCCAGAAAGAGCCCGAGGACATCGCGGTTTTGTGCGCCGACGGCTTTCATGATGCCGATCTCGCGGGTTCGCTCGGTGACCGAAACGAGCATGATGTTCGCGATACCGATCGAACCGACGACCAGCGAGATGGCCGCGATACCGACGATGAAGTTCTGTAACAGATCGAGGACGTCCTGTAGTTGCTGGAGTAACTCGGTGCTCGTCTGTAACGTAACGGCGAGGTCTTCGTCTAACAACTCGCTTGCGTCGGAATCGTCGCTCTCGAGGTAGCTCACCGCGGCGTCGCGGGCGGCGTCGATGTCCTCTTGGGCCAGCGACTCCGCTTCGACAACGATGGCGAGATATCGAGCGTCACCATCAGTTTGTGCAAGCGCTTGGTCCTCGAGGGGTTCTTGCTCGTCCG
>LKMM01000185.1 GCA_001563885.1 Natrialbaceae archaeon B1-Br10_E2g27 | reverse complement strand
TAGGCAATCTCGTCTCGGTCGTCGTCTTTGGCTGCGAGGACGAGTTCGGTCGTCTCCTCGCCGAGTTTCTCTAACACCGCGTTCTCGCCTTTCTCGTGGGTGAACAACGAGGCGGTGTAGGATCCTTCGGGCAACGTTTCCTTGCGGTCTTCGATAACCGCGAACAACTCCTCGAGGGTCTCATCCATCTATAGCTCACCGGCGACGTTGCGGATATCTTCTAACCGCTCGAACTTGTCGCTGTCGTCTCGGCCGTCCTCGAAGGCCTCGGCGGTGATCTCGACTCCGGCGTTCGTCCGCGCGGCGAGTGCCAGCGAATCGCTCGGGCGAGCGTCGACGACCGTCTCCCCACGCGGGGTCTGGATGTGAAGATCGGCGATATAGGTGCCACCGTCGCCCAACTCGCCGGTCTGAATCTCGCTGACGACGACGCGGTCGATCCGGCCCCCCAACTCCTCTATGACGTCCAACAGGAGGTCGTGGGTCAACGGCCGGCCGATATCCTCGGCCTCGAGCCCGCGGGCGATACTCGTCGCCTCGCTAAAGCCAATGAAAATCGGGACGACGTCGTCTTTGCCCTCGACTGCGAGGACGACAACCGGAACCGGCCCCTGGGGCGTCCCCGCGACGCGAACCGCGTCGATAGATGCCTGCATACCTCGAGTACGGACGGGACGGTCAAAAATGTGCGCGGCCGCATGTGCATGCCCACTGGCTGATCGAGCCCCGTTCACTGATCGACCAAGCGTTGGTCTCGGTGGCGTTGCTCGCCGCTCATGCCGGAGAGAACGCTACCCCGAAAGCGTTGTCTCCTCGTTCTCGAAAAAGGCAAGCCCATGAATTCGGCTATCGGGCGTCAACTCGGGGTGAAACGAACTCGCAACCACGGGACCATCTCGAACCGCGACCGCACGGTCGTCCCACGTTGCGAGGACTGAGACATCGCCGACATCGTCGATCACCGGCGCACGGATGAACACCGCCGGAAACGGCTCCTCGAGTCCCGCAATCGAAAGCGGGGCCTCGAAACTGTCTTTCTGTCGCCCGAAGGCGTTTCGCTCGACGCCCACATCGACTACTCCCAGTTCGTCAACCCGGTCGTCGTTGGCATCCCTCGAGGCGACGATCAAGCCCGCACAGGTGGCGAGCAACGGCTTTCGGGCCTCGACGTGAGCGCAGATTTCGGGTGCGATTCCCTCCCTGTGGAGGAGCCTCGAGATGGTCGTCGACTCGCCGCCGGGCAACGCAAGCAGGTCACACTCGGGGACGATACCCGACTCACGAATCTCGAGTACGTCGACTTCGTGGCCGTGTTCGTCGGCCGCCCGTTCAATCGCCGCGGCGTGTTCTGCGACATCGCCCTGAACGGCGACGACGCCTGCTGTGAGTGTCATTGGCGAGCCTAGGGAGGAGAAAGCTAAAAAGGGCGCGTCACACCACGCTCACGGTGACACAGACTCGAATCTTGGGGTGGCGCGGTGGACCCGGCGCTGCATCTCACATCTCGGGCCCGTCCTCATACTATCGGACGGAACTGTCTGATCGCCACCCCGTGGCGGCGATTCACGACGGACGTCCGGCAGTATCAATCACACGCTCCCGGAGGCGTTCGATCCGCGTCTCGGGGTCGGGATGGGTCGCATAGACTCGATCCCGAACTCGCCACAGCGGAGCAAAAATCCCCGTCGGACCGGACTCCGAAGACGGTTCGACGATCGCAAACGCGGCGATCTCACTCCGGCGGAGGTCCGTCGCCGGCCGGTCGGCGAGAGTGGTGTCGATCGACTCGAGGGCGCTTGCAAGCGCGGCGGGCTTCCCGGTGATCGCAACGGCCCCGCGGTCGGCCGCAAACTCCCGAGTCCGCGAGAACGACGCCGAAAGCGCGTAAGCGAGGATGGTAATCGGGAAGACGAGAAAGAGCCCAACCGTCAACAGTGCATCCGGAACGTCGGCCCGACTTGGCCGCCCGTAGTCGACCCCCGCCGTCGGTCCCGAAAGTAACTCGAGGACTCGTCCGGCTGCCCCGACGGGCAAGGCAACCGCCGTCATCACGGCCACGTCCCGGTTTGCGACGTGGGCGAGTTCGTGGGCAACGACGGCCTCGAGTTCGTCGGTTTCGAGCGTCTCGAGAAGTCCGTCGCTGAGAATCAATCGAGCCCGCTCGGGAGTGAAGCCGGTGACGAGCGACAGCGGCGAGTCAGTGGATGCGACGTACACCGACGGAACCGGCGTGTCGGCTCGCTGGGCGACCGAGCGGACGATACCGAACAGTTCCGGTCGATCAGCCTCAGTGATCTGGGTTGCGCCGGTCGCAGCGACCGCGTGTTCGGCGGCGTCGCGTTCGCCCCACAGAACGAGTGCGGTGATCGAACACGCCACGAGTGTGAGTGCGGCGATGGCTCCAGCACCGAGTGTGCTCGGATCCGTGACAAACCCAACCGGAACGACGAGCGCCAGTCCGATCGCAACCCCCGTTGTGGCCGTTGCAGCAACGAGAGTCGCTGCGAGCCCGAAAAGAGACACGACCATCCAACCGCGAAATCGGAGATCGGCTGCCCTGTTCACAATACCAATCTATCGACACGACCTAAAATACGTACCGAGTCGCCCACCTCGAGCGCTGACAACGCCTCTGTCAGCGACCGGCGGCTCGGACCATTGGTTTCTCGGGGCGTCGTAGGCTCGAAACGGGCGGACCGATCAGGAGACGAACGTCAGCAACTGGACGAGCACGCCGATCATAACGCCACTTGCGATGACCGTCTTTGGGTTGATGAGAATCGCGTTGGAGTCCTCTGCGTCGAAATACCGGACCAATCCGGCACTGGACATCAATCCGCCAGTATTCTGTCCTCTGTCCATACCCATCCATTCGTGAGGGTCACACTAAACCTTTCGACCCGAATCGACGGTTCTCGTGGTAGTGGATTGGCTACGTAAAAAGGAAAAAACCCACACCACAGAGCAGAAAGCCCAGTTCGGTCGGAACTGCGTACATCCGTCGTTTGATGACTCTATCGTTCGAGTCGTCATGGGTCCTATCCTCGAGTTCGACATCGTGGTCAGTGAGCGTATTTCGGAACCACGCTACCTGTGTATCGGGAATTGGAAACGATTTGAAATTCGGACGAGGAGTTCCGTGTTTAATTCGTGCGAGGTACTGTTGATTGACGGAGACCAACTCAACTCTCTTGATCGAATCGAATTCAACCTCGTTCGTATCCCAGGCAAGTATTCCACTTCTCGGGTCGATCCCGACTGTGATATCTCTGAATTTCCGTGAGTCCCACACATAGCCAACAATCTGTACAACATACCAAAATGACAGGAAAATAATAATGAGGACGATTGGCCCTTCATCTACAACGACCCCCACCAGCAGAAGGCCAGTGAAACCCACACGAAACAGGCTCCCTTGAAATGCAACAACGTAGAGAATTCGCTGCCAGAAGTTCGACTGCCCTGGAAGCTGGTACTTCCAGAGCACTCGGTCCGCAACCGTCTTGACGGTAAACCCCGATCCGGATGTCACAGTGGAGAGTTCTGGTTGCCAGACATCCCGCGTCCCGAATTCTTTGCGTTTTATCAGATACAATATGCTTATACCAATACCAATGCCAGGGAGGAAAAACGCTGCAAGGAGATACTCGGAGCCATCCTCGCGGTTGTGCTTTGCATAATCATAGAAACAAACGAATGTCAACAACGTCTGGATGACCAGCAACCCGATCACGAAATCGAACACATGTAGATCAATCATAGTCAGTCAAAAACACTGTTCAGATACTCATATACTTATTTTCTCTATATTGTGACACACTCAGAGAATGAGTCCAGTACCAGCATCCCCGAGCAGAGCGAGCGCGGTTTACCGACGGCGAGGCCATAGGTCGAGCAGTCCGCCTTTTTTATCGAAGGTTTTGCGCGAGCGGTTCGGCAAAATCAATGACTCATCTGCTCACTCGACGTGCGAAGGTTCTATTATTCTGCCCTAGAAAACCGTCGAAAGGTTGAAGTAGTAAGGAAATAAAATTTATTTATGGATAAACATCCAAAACCCCAGATGGGAACGAGCGGAGATGTGATCTGGCTTCGAGTGCTTGCGTACGTTATCGACGCTGTCCCTATCACGACGATCCTGGCAGCCCCCATTTTCATTTGGTCAGCGTTCGGTGATATTGGCTTTCTGGTGGCGTCAATTGTCGGATTTGTCGCGATCTTTGTGTACGTGTTTCTACTTGAGGGGCTGTACGGCTACACCCCGGGGAAGTACATACTCGGACTCGTCGTTGTCAAGTCTGATGGCTCAAACTGTACGATCAGCGCGTCGATACTACGGAACCTGTTGTGGTTGGTTGATCAACTCCCGGGTTTCAACCTCCTCGGAATGGTATTGATACTGCTTACGGACGACAACCAACGGGTCGGTGATCTCGTCGCAGACACAGTCGTGGTCAAGCAACAATAATCAGTATCTGTTTGGCCTGTATTGACCGATCACTCCCCCTCTGGTCGGGTCACGAGGACCGAACAGGGTGCGTTTCTCATTACGTACTCGGTCACACTCCCCAACAACAGCCTGTCGATTCCCTGCCGGCCGTGGGTCCCCATAATGATGACGTCGATGCCCTGGTCTTTTGCGTACTCGAGGATCACTTCCCTCGGGTCCCCGTCTTCGACCGACTGGACGACCTCGACGTCTGGCGGCGCTCGATTGGCAACCGCATCGAGTACCGTCTGGCCGTATTCGCGCACCGACTCGACGGCCTGGCTTCCAGCGATATCAAGCGGCGTCCGCTCGTCGACGTCGACAACGAACACGGCGTGGACGCTCGCATCGAAGCGCTCGCCACACTCGAGTGCCTGCTCAACTGCCTTCGAGGCAGGCTCGCTCCCGTCGGTTGGCACGAGGATTGACTGGAACATATCCGACCATCGACGCCCGGACCGATAGCTCTAGTACTCCGCCAAGCGTCGACTGATGGGTCGAACCGACACCCGCCGACTGGTTCGACCCATTAGTTCAGGCTTGCCAAAGCACTAGGGACGACCCACAGACACGTCCGCCACACGAGGTTTTGCCCATCGCACCACCCACTGCATCGAATGTGTGGCAACTGCACGCCACTGGGAAACCCTTATGCGCGCTGCGTTTAAATCTAGCATCGAACCGATGACTGTCACGCTCAAGGATTTCTATGCAGACTGGTGTGGCCCCTGCAAGACCCAGGATCCCATCCTCGAGGAACTCGAGGACGACTGGGAGGGCCGTTTCGAGGTCGAAAAGATCAACGTCGACGAACAACAGGATATCGCCAACGAGTATCAGGTACGCTCGCTGCCGACGCTCATCATCGAAAACGACGACGGCATCGTCGAACGCTTCGTCGGTGTTACCCAGCGCAACGACCTAGAGGACGCCCTCGAGTCCGCCGGGGC
>LKMM01000184.1 GCA_001563885.1 Natrialbaceae archaeon B1-Br10_E2g27 | reverse complement strand
GAACTCGCCGAATCGATTACCGAACAACTACACGCAGAGGTGCCAGCCAAATGAGCTCCGACGTCCGATTCACAGACTTCAAATCCGACAAACAGCCGACGTGGTGTCCCGGATGCGGCGACTTCGGGACGATGAACGGCATGATGAAAGCCCTCGCTGAGACCGGCAACGATCCCGATAACACCTTTATCGTGGCCGGAATCGGCTGTTCCGGCAAGATCGGGACCTACATGCACAGCTACGCCTTACACGGCGTCCACGGCCGTGCGCTGCCGGTCGGCACCGGCGTCAAGATGGCCCGTCCCGACATCGAAGTGATGGTCGCCGGCGGCGACGGTGACGGCTACTCGATCGGTGCCGGCCACTTCGTCCACGCCGTTCGCCGAAACGTCGATATGTCCTACATCGTCATGGACAACCGCATCTACGGCCTGACCAAAGGCCAGGCCTCGCCGACTTCCCGATCCGACTTTGAAACCTCGACGACCCCCGAAGGGCCGAAACAGGCACCCGTCAACCCGCTTGCGCTCGCACTCGCCTCCGGGGCAACCTTCATCGCCCAGTCGTTTGCCTCAGATGCCTTGCGCCACCAGGAGATCGTCCAGGAAGCAATCGAACACGACGGCTTTGGCTTCGTCAACGTCTTCTCGCCGTGTGTCACGTTCAATGACGTCGACACCTACGACTACTTCCGCGACCACCTCGTCGATCTCAAAGAAGACGGCCACGACCGAACCGACTACGAGGCCGCAAAACGCGTCATCTTGGACAGCCAAAAGGAGTATCAGGGCGTCCTCTATCAGGACGACCGATCGGTTCCCTATCACGAACAACACGGCGTCACCGAGAACATGGCCGAGATCCCAGACGGCGCACCCGAAGACGCGATGGACCTCGTCCGCGAGTTTTACTGACAGCCGCTTTTATTTCCTCGAGTCGAGTAGCTCACCGACGAACTCGGCTGCCTCTACGGCTGTCTCGCCGTAGACGTAGGTGACGGGTTCGATTCCGAACGCACCGCGGTGGTAGGCAAGCCGCGGCACTCCACCCCGTTTCTCGAAACGCTCGCGCAGGTGTACGCCGCGGTCGTCGTAGTCGGCGTCGAACTCGAGGGTGTCATAGCCCAGGGTGTCGGCTGCCTCGAGAATCGCGTCGTCGGTGGCGACGTTGATCGCTCCCCGAACGGAGGGATCGACAGCGGTTGCAGCCAGAACGGCGGTCGAAACGTGTTTCGAGGCACCGAACTCGGGGTTGGCAGGGATTTCGATCCGACCGCCAATCGTATAGATTCGGCCGGGAATCGCGGCGACATCGGTCACCTCGCTCGCCTCGGGCAGGGCCATCCCGACGTTGGTGCCGACGTTCGGAACGATGGCGGCAATTCCGGGGGTCGACGACAGCGCCCGCGCCGCTGCTCGGACGTCCGCCAACACCGCACGTTCTGCTCGCACGTCGGCGTCGAATCCGCGCACACAGAGATCACAGCCAAGCCCCTGCAACGCGGGCATCTCCTCTTCGTGGAGTTCACAGATTGGGCCCCGGTCCTCGAGTGTGCACACGAGTGAGAGCAGTTCCGCGAGCGCGTCGTAGCCGTCCATCTCGTCGCTTGCGAGGCCGTCGGCGATACGATCGACCGTAGCGATCGTCTCAGGGTCGTCGCGAAATCGATCGTCCCCGCCGCCATCACCGCTTACGTACGTACTGACGGCAGCCTGTGTCACACCTAAGTGTTCGGCGATCTCCTGTTGGGTCATCCCACGGTCTGTGAGGCGCTGTGCGAGCATCGCACGAACCGTCGGCAGGAATCGCTCGACGACGAGTTCGCTCGGCAAGACCAGAGACATGCCTCGGCATTCGACTCCGGGCGCTTAAGTTCGACTACCCATCCTCGAGCAGAGAACCGCTCGAGGAGACCACGGTGTGCCGGTCGACGAACGACACTTCGACCGTCGTCGAAAGTGAATGGTGGCGGGCCAGAACTGTCCAGTTTGCGTCTCGACCGTCGGAGGGCGATCGCACGCGAATGTAGGCAGGTCCGTGGTACTTTTACTCAGATCAAGAGTTTGCCTGCGTACGTATCCAGGATAGGCCGACAAATGGGGATGATTGTTGAAAGTGATAGCTGACTGTTGCGTTCGCACGGAGAGCGCAAACACACCGGGTATCGATAACTATCACGGTAAACGACGGGCATCGATACTCGGTGCGTCACGAGGGATTTTTACAGTCGAAGGTACATCTGCGTGATATGCGACTCCACAACAGGGGTGTACGACAGGACGTCCGAGAACTCGGCGCGTTGCTCGGGGAGGTCCTAGAGGACCAGACCTCACGCGATGCGTTCGATACGGTCGAATCGTGTCGACGGGCTGCTATTGATTACCGATCCGGAGAACTTGACTCTCGAGACCCACTCGTCTCCGAACTCGAGGGACTCTCGCCACATCGACAGCGAATCGTCGCGCGGGCGTTTACGACCTACTTCGAGTTGATCAACCTCGCCGAAGAGCGCGAACGCGTCCGCTCGATCCGGACCGAATCTCACGAGGGCACGTTAGACGATAGCCTCGAGTCGGCGGCTGCCGAACTCGCCGAAACCGACATCGAGACCGCCAAACAGGTCTTAGAGGACGTGCTGATCGAGCCAACCTTTACCGCACACCCAACCGAGGCTCGCCGAAAGACCGTCAAATCGAAGCTCCGGACGATTTCGAACTATCTCGAGACGCTCGACGAACGCCTGCTTACAGAAAAGGAAGGCTCACAGGTCTGGCGAGATGTCGACGCCGAGGTGACGAGTCTGTGGCAAACTCCACAGGTTCGCAATCGCCAGCCAGAACCCGAAGACGAGGCTCGAAACGTCCAGTGGTACTTAGAGAACACGCTGTTTGACGTCGTTGGTGAAGTCTACGACGAACTCGCTGATGCAATCGACGACGAAGTTGAAAGCGAACTCGACATCCCCAAACTGTTCGAGTTTCGCTCGTGGGCAGGCAGCGACCGTGACGGCAATCCGTTCGTCACGCCGGACGTGACCGAAAACACACTCGAGCGCCAGCGTGCAGTCGTCTTGGAGAAATATCGCCAACAACTCAAACGCCTCTCGGGTGTCTTGAGCCAGGATGGCAGCCGAATCGACGCCGGCTCTGCGTTTCAGTCCTCACTCGAGGAGGACTTCGATCGCCTTCCCGGCAGTGCGAAGATGGCCAAAGAACGCTATCCCGATGAGCCCTACCGTCAGAAACTCAAGCTCATGCGCGAGCGACTCGACCGCGTCGGCGACGTCCGCCCCGGCGGCTACGACGACGTAAACGGCCTGCTCGATGACCTCGAGTTAGTCGCCCACAGTCTCCGTGATAACGGGGCAGAGGTCGTCGTCGATGCCCACGTCGATCCGATCCGCAGACAGGTCGCAACCTTTGGCTTCTCGCTTGCGAGTCTCGACTTGCGCCAACACCGGATCAAACACACCGACGCCATCGCCGAGGCACTCGACCGAGAGGGCGTCGAGTACAAATCCCTCTCGGAGGATGAACGCGTCGAACTGCTGACCGACGCAATCTTACAGGAAAAACCGCTTATCGATATCGAGGACACCGAGGGACTTTCCGAAGACTCGGCGAACGTCCTCGAGTTGTTCAATAGCCTCGCCGGCTGGCAAAAAGAGTACGGCGTCGAAGCGATCGACACCTACGCCATCTCGATGAACAACGAACCCAGCCACGCCCTCGAGGTACTCTTCCTCGCAGACCAGGCCGGTGTCGTCTCCCTGCCCGAACACTGCGGGATCGATATCGTCCCCTTGCTCGAGACGGAGTATGCCCTCTCCGGTGCACGACGGATCATGGGCACCCTGTTCGAAAACGAAGCCTACAGCCAGGCGCTCGAGGCTCGCGGAAACACCCAGGAGATCATGCTGGGGTACTCCGATTCGAACAAAGAAAACGGGTTTTTGGCGGCAAACTGGTCGCTGTATAAAAACCAGCGCCGACTCGGCGAGATCTGTGATGAGTTCGACGTCAAGATGCGGCTGTTCCACGGCCGTGGTGGGTCGATCTCTCGAGGCGGCGGCCCGATGAACAAAGCGATGCTCGCGTTGCCAAACAGTACGGTGACGGGCCAGATCAAATTCACCGAGCAAGGTGAAGCGATCGCCGAAAAGTACGGCAACCCACGCATCGCCGAGCGCAATATCGAGCAGATGCTCAATGCGCAACTGCGTGCCCGACTGTACTCGATGGACCAACCAAGAGAGGACATCAAAGAGGAGTGGTTCGACGCGATGGAGACGATGGCGACTGCGGCCCGCCAGGAGTATCGGACCCTCCTAGAGAGCGATGGCTTCGTCCAGTACTTCGAGCAGGCCACCCCGATTACCGTCATCGAGGATCTCAACCTGGGGTCACGCCCGGCCTCCCGAAGCGGCGAGCGTTCAGTTGAGGACCTACGGGCCATCCCGTGGGTGTTCTCCTGGACCCAGTCGCGGTGTATCCTTCCTGGCTGGTATGCACTTGCCTCGGGTATCGACGCCTACCTCGAAGATGGTGGTTCGGTCGAGACGCTCCAGGACATGTACGAGGAGTGGCCGTTCTTCCAGACCACCCTCGATCGGGCGGCACTATCGCTTTCGCGAACCGAACTCGAGATTGCCTCTCACTACGCCGACCTGGCTGAAGACGACCTTCGCGATGAGTTTTTCCCCATCCTTTCGGCGGAGTACGAGCGGGCCACTGAACTCGTCACCGAAATCGGCCAACGTGACCAGCTTCATACCCGTGACTGGCTCGGCGAACACCTAGAGCGTCGGAACCCGTATGTCGATCCGCTGAACTTCCTGCAGACGTACCTGCTCAGTCGAACCCACCGCACCGACGTCGAAGAACGAACTCTTCGACTGACGGTCAAAGGGATCGCTGCCGGTATGAAAAACACCGGCTGATCAGGCGCTAGCTTTAGCCCGTCGGGTCCTCCCGCTCGGATATGATCGACCCGGATACGCTTTCGATTGCCTCCCAACTGCTGGTCATTGCAACTGTGATGGCCGGCCCAACACTACTGTTTCTTGGACTCTGGCGGCTGCTCAACTGGTTGCGCGATGACCGACTACTCGCCGAACTCGAGCAAAACGACCGCCTCGCCGAACCGCTCGAGCCACCGTTTGCGGACCTGTTTGGCTCGACAACGACCGAATCGGGCGACCCGCAGTGTGTCTGTTGTGGGAACACCACCCCGCCGGGAACGACCCTATGTCACCGTTGTGAGGAGTTTCGGTAGCCAGCGATCAGGTTTAGCCTCCAGGGCGGCAGTTCGTGATGATCTACCGAGATACAGCGAGAGTGCCTCGGGGTCGTACGGAAGACTTCGTCTTCCGTGACTGAGCGGAGCGAAGCTCCGCGATGTCCGCGAGACCGTCGGTCTCGCTTGATGACGAGACGCGAAGCGT
>LKMM01000017.1 GCA_001563885.1 Natrialbaceae archaeon B1-Br10_E2g27 | reverse complement strand
TCGAGACGTCGGTGATGTGGTTACCGGTCAGGTTCCAGATCACCCACGTGTCGATCGTTCCCATCAGGAGTTCGCCGGCTTCGGCGCGCTCGCGCACGTCCGCCGGACGCGCACGCTCCATTTTGATTGGGTCTGCGTTCTCGAGCAGCCACTCGGTTTTCGTCGCCGAGAAATAGGCGTCACACTCGAGACCGGTCTTGTCACGGATCTCCTGGACCGTAAGCGTATCCGTACTTTCGTCTTGAATCTCTTCGACGCGGTCGGTCGTCCGGCGGTCCTGCCAGACGAGCGCGTTGTGGATCGGCTTGCCCGTCTCGGCGTCCCAGACGATCGTCGTCTCTCGCTGGTTCGTTACACCGAGTGCCTCGAGTTGGTCGGGCGCGATGCCCGCCTGCCCGAGTGCCTGAAGAATAACGTCTTTCGTGTTCTCCCAGATTTCCATCGGGTCGTGTTCGACCCAGCCGGGTTCCGGATAGATCTGTTCGTGTTTTTCGTACGCGTTCGCAACGACCTGACCGCCATGGTCGAACACCATAAAGCGCGTTCCGGTCGTTCCCTGGTCTACCGCACCAACGTATGTATTGTCTGTCACTGGTAGTCACCCCGATATCGAGTGTCACGCGACTGTTTACCGTCGGTCGCGTGCTACTGATAAACAGCGATGACGATCGTTATAAAATTTTCCAAACCGATAAGCCTCAGTTTGTAACTTTATTTATATTAATCTGAACAACAAAAGTAGCGCAAACGTCTGAGCGCGCTGGCGACCGGCCGTCGGGAAGGGTGCGATTGGAAGTGTCTTCCGTACGATCTTTTCGTATAGTTATGGGTGTTCGGCTAGCGCCGATAAAATAAAGAGTAGTCGGCCCTACGTTCCAGTGAAGGGATGACACGAGATACCGAGGTCCTCGTTCTTGGGGGTGGCTCGACTGGCTGTGGCATCGCCCGTGATCTGGCGATGCGCGGCGTCGACGTCACGCTCGTCGAACGAGGCAACCTGACGGGTGGAACGACCGGCCGTATGCACGGCCTGTTACACAGCGGGGGGCGCTATGCCGTTTCCGACCAGGCGAGCGCGACCGAATGCATCGAGGAGAACAAGATTCTCCGAGATATTGCCGGCCACTGTGTGGAGATGACCGGCGGGCTGTTCGTCCAGCGCCCCGAGGACTCAGACGAGTACTTCCAGGAGAAACTCGAGGGGTGTCGGGAGTGTGGCATACCAGCCGAAGTGCTTTCTGCACGCGAGTCGCGCGAGGTCGAACCGTATCTGGCGACGGATATCAAACGGTCGATCAAGGTTCCCGACGGGGCAATCGATCCGTTCCGACTCTGTGTTGCGAACGCAATCGACGCCCAAAACCACGGAGCACGTATCGAGACGCACGCGAAGGTAATCGACTTGCTGCGTGATGGCGACGATATCTACGGTGTGAAAGTTAAACACGACTCCGGGCCAGGAAAACGCACGCATAACACGGCTGGGTCGACCGAGGAGATTACGGCCGAGTACGTCGTCAACGCGACGGGTGCGTGGGCCGGCCAAATCGGCGCGATGGCCGACCTCGACGTCGAGGTTCGACCCTCGAAAGGCGTGATGACGATCATGAACGTCCGCCAGGTCGACACCGTCGTCAACCGCTGTCGACCGAAAGGCGACGCCGACATTATTGTACCACACGAAACCACCGCAATTTTGGGTACGACCGACGAGGAAGTCGAGGATCCAGACGACTACCCCGAAGAGCAGTGGGAAGTCGACCACATGATCGACACGCTAAAAGAGCTCGTGCCGATCTTAGAAGAAGCACGGACCATCCGGTCGTTCTGGGGCGTTCGACCGCTGTATGAACCACCGGGAACTGGCACGACCGATCCGACCGACATCACACGCGATTTCTTCTTGCTCGATCACGACGACCGCGACGGCGTCGACGGGATGGCAAGCATCGTTGGCGGGAAGTTTACCACCTACCGGGCGATGGCCGAAGATATCACCGACCACGTCTGTGAGAAACTCGGCGTCGACGCCCGCTGTGTCACCGCCGAGGAGCCGTTGCCAGGAAGCGAGGATATGTCGATTCTCAATGAGGGAATGGATAACTTCGGCCTTCGGTCGCCGGTTGCTCGCCGGAGCAAACAGCGACTCGGCAGCCGCGCACAGGACGTCCTCGACACGAACGAGTGCAACCCAGTTATCTGTCAGTGTGAGGGCGTCACGCGGGCTGAAATTCGTGATGCAATCGACCAGTCCGGCTCCGATTTAAACGCCGTCCGTATCCGGACTCGAGCGTCGATGGGCAACTGCCAGGGTGGCTTTTGCTGTCACAACATGGCAAACGAACTCAGCCACGAGTACGACGAGGAGACCGTTCGTGCGGCCCTCGACGAACTCTTCCAGGAGCGTTGGAAGGGCGAACGCCACGCCTTGTGGGGCGAACAGCTCTCACAGGCGATGCTCAACTACGCACTGCACGCGACGACGATGAACCGCGATAACGATCCTGCAAACGGATCCAAAGCGGTCGACTTTGGGGCGTTCGACGGCGGTCGAGTGAAAGCCCGCACCGACGGAGGCGAGTGAGATGGCAATCGAAGACGACGTCCTCGTCATCGGTGGCGGACTCGCTGGTGTGACCGCTGCGCTTGCAGCCGCCGACGAAGGCACACAGGTCAGACTCGTCACGTACAAACAGAGCACGCTTCGCCACGCAAGCGGACTCATCGACGTCCTCGGCTATACGCCCGACGGCGAGGGGCCAATCGTCGATCCCTTCGACGAACTCGAGGAGCTCCCGGAGGGCCATCCGTACGAACGCGTCGGCGTCGATGCGGTTCGGGATGCCCTCGAGTTTTTCGACGACGTCGTCGGGGACGCCTATGCGGGCGGACACACCGACGATAACGCGCTCGTGCCGACCCACGGCGGCACGGTCAAACCGACCGCCCGCTATCCGAGCGCAACGGCGGCCGGTGTGGCCAGTGCTCCCGAGGATACGCTGCTGGTTGGGTTCGAGACCCTACCGGACTTCGAAGCACCGCTTGCTGCAGCACATCTCGAGGCAGCGGGTGCCCCCTTCGAGGCCCGTGGTGTGACGATTACCTTCCCCGGGATCAAACGCGACGACGCGAAGGTGACCCGGTATGCACATCTGCTCGACTGGGATGAGTCAGTCGACGGTACCACGGGCGCTCGAGACGCGCTCGCGGCGGCCGTCAGCGACCATCTTGAGGATGAATCCCGCGTCGGCTTCCCGGCCGTGCTGGGCGACGACCATCCCGAGGAGGTGCGGGCTGATCTCGAGGATGCCCTCGGCGTCGAGGTATTCGAAGTGCCGATGGGTCCGCCGAGTCTCCCTGGAATGCGCTTAGAAGACGTACTTTATAGCGCACTCGAGGAGAAGGGTGTCCGCGTGACTTCCGGCGTGCCAGTGGTCGATTACGAGACCAACGGTGACCCCGGTCGGATCGATCAGGTGATCGTCGACCGCAACGGGGCGGACGTCCCACATCACGCAGACCAGTACATTCTCGCGACGGGCGGCCTGGTCGGTAAAGGTGTCTCATCCGAGCGTGAGGGTGTCTTCGAACCGCTCTTTGACTGTTATGTCCCACACGCTGCGGATCGCTATGACTGGTTTGTCGATGATGTCTTCGGTGACCAGCCATACGCCCGCTTCGGCGTCGTTCCCGACACGGAACTTCGGCCACTCGACGAAGACGACGAACCGGAGTTTTCGAACCTGCGTGCGGTCGGTGGCGTCTTAGGTGGGTACGATTACGCCGCAGAGAAATCAGGCGGCGGGGTTTCGCTGTCGACGGGCTACGTCGCTGGGAAACGTGCCGCAAAACAGGTGGGTGAGTGAGATGACCGACACACATAATTTACCAACCAAGGTGATTCGATGAGCGACGCCGAGCAGCCAACTGACAGCCACATACCG
This sequence comes from Natrialbaceae archaeon B1-Br10_E2g27, assembly GCA_001563885.1. Taxonomy (GTDB): domain Archaea; phylum Halobacteriota; class Halobacteria; order Halobacteriales; family Natrialbaceae; genus Natrarchaeobaculum. The sequence continues at coordinate 12,929 of LKMM01000017.1, read as the reverse complement.
GGCACCGAAGAGTTCGAACCAGTAGACGTCTTCCCCGAGGCCAACGAGATGGACCTCCGGCCGGGAGCAGACAACTGTTATAAATGTTCGACCTGTGATACTAACTGTCCGGTCGCCGAAGTCGACGACGACTTCCCGGGGCCGAAGTTCCAGGGGCCCGAACAGTGGCGGCTCAAGCGACAGGACGACTACGACATCGACGAGTCGGTGATGAAGTGTTCGAACTGTCTACGGTGTGACAGTGCTTGCCCATCGTCGGTGCCACTTTCACAGATGCACAACACGGCTCGGGCGGAGTACGTCGAGAAACACATGAGCAAGTACTCCCGGGAGTACTGGCGCAACCGGATGCTGGCAAACTATCGGCGACTTGCACCACTTGGGGCAATGTTCCCCCGGACTGCAAACTTCATGACGAGTCTGCCGTTTACCGGCTTCCTCGGCGAGAAGATTCTCGGCATCGCCGGCGACCGCGATTTCCCCACGTTCGCAACCGAAACCTTCCGCAAGTGGTGGACCAAACGTGGCGGTGCGAAAGTGAGCAACCCGGACAAACGCGTTGCGTACTTCCATGGCTGTTACTCGAATTTCAACACGCCTGAAGTCGCAAAAGCACTCGTCCGCGTCTACGAACATTTCGGCTACGAAATCATGGTTCCCGAACAGTCCTGTTCAGGGACGCCGATGTTCGCAAACGGGATGTTAGACGATGCCCGTCGGGCCGCCGAGACGAACGTCCCCGAACTCGCCGCCGCCATCGACGACGGCGCAGACATCATCGCCTCCTGTAGCTCGTGTTCGATGTCGCTCCGACAGGAGTATCCCGAACTGTTCGATATCGAAGATATCGAGCGCGTCTCGGCGAACACCTGGGACGCCATCGAGTACCTGCGCGTCCACGAAGACCTAGAGGGCGCTCTCGAGGGGGCGACCGTCGGCGAGGAGTTCGACGACTTCGCCTACCACGCCCCGTGTCACGCACGCAACCAGGGCCTGGATGGCCAGACTGTCGAACTCTTGGGGCTCGTCGATGACGTCGACGCATACGATGTCGGTGACTCCTGTTCGGGCATCTCAGGCACCTACGGCTGGAAGGCCGAAAACTACGAGACGTCGATGAAAATCGGCGAGGAGATGTTCGAACACATGGAACACGCTCCCGCCGACACCGGTCTTACGGAGTGTCCCACCTGTTCGATGCAGATGGGCCATGGAACCGGCTACGAGATCCGCCACACCCTCGAGGTGTTAGAAGCCGCACTGGTCGGCTCCGAGACCGGCGACGCGTAAATGAATATCCAGGATCGAATCGCCCGCCGACGATCAGCACACCGAGAACGCTCGGTCGTCGTCGACAGAGAGCAGTTGAGCCCGGTCGTCCACCGGCCCGATCCGGTCGGCCGCGGTCCTGTTCTAGAGCAACTGCTCGATGCGTTCGAACCCGTCTTCGACGGTGAGCTGCCCGGGCCGATCGCAGCCGTCGGCCCGGCAGGTTCGGGCACCTCAGCCGTCATCACCGCGCTGTTTGATGCGTTGAACGAACGGCTCGGCAACTCGAGTCGGGCAATCGCTACGACGACTCGAACTGGGGGTCTCGAGTCGGTGACCTGGTTCGTCTACGTCGACACCCGCCGTGTCGAGAGCGCCTTCGCGTTCTATCGAGCGGTGCTCTCGGTGATCTCGCCCGATCCGGTCCCCGAAAGCGGTATCGGAACGGCCGAACTCAGAGACCGGCTGTACGAACACCTCGAGGGCAAAAATGCCAACGCACTCGTCGCAATCGACCACCACGACGAGCCAGAAACGCTTGGCTACGATCGCGTCTGCGAACTGCTCGAGCCGATCGCCGACTGCGTCTCGACCGTCGTCGTCGGCCAGCGTGAACCCGAGGGATGGGCGGGCACGACAGTTTCCGTTCCGGCCTACCGGCCACACGAACTCGTCGACGTCATCACCGATCGGACCTCGAGTGGTCTCTCGGCGGGCGCGCTCGATCACGAACAGGTTCGCGAACTCGCCGAGTGGGCTGACGGAAACGCACACGACGCGCTGGCAGCGCTGTTTACCGCAGCGACGTGTGCAAAAGCCGACGATACCGACCACATTGGTCGGGAACATATCGACCGTGCGATGGCGGACGTTCCAGAAAACGGCGTTCACGTTGACCGGGCACTTGCCCTCTCGACATCCCGTCAACGGGTGTTGCTCGATCTTGTCTCGCTCGATGCCGGCCGTCGTCCGATCCGGGACGTTGCCAGCGATATCGCCGATCGATCGGAACTCACTGCTGGAACCGTCAAGCGATTCCTCTACGAACTGGCCGATAGAGGCGTGATCGAACGTGTGCCGTTGCCCGGGAGCGGAAGCGGCCGCCGACCCAGTACGGTCGAGCCACGGTTTCCGACGCTCGTGTTTCGGACACTCACTGCCGCTGGCTCGGTCAGCTGATACTGATGGCTATCTCGGTGTATCGGTGGTCGCAGACCCCGATAGGGCGACCAGCAGAAGAGACAACAACTAGCCGGAAAATGGCTGCCAAGCTCTTTTATCGATGCACGTAAAACGAACAGTAACTGTACAGAATCGATGACGATTACGTTTACCGAAACGACGGATCCACCGGGTCTCGAGATACACGATTCCCTCGAGCAGCGGCGACTCCGGCTTCAGACACCCCAGAACGTGGTCCCAGCCGTCATCGACTCCGAGGCGTTCGGGTTTCCGGTCGATCAAGTCTGCCGGTTCGAAACCGACACCGTCCGGATCGACCAGCCGTGTTCGATGACCGTCCACAACGGGAACGGCCAGAGCGAAGCAGCCCTTGGCTTTGGAGAGACTGCCACGCTCGAGGATCGACCCCAGTTTATCGGCCTGAGTGGCCCGATCAAACTCTACTTCCGGGTCGACACGCCGGGTGCCGTAGAGATGGATATTACCTCGTCTCGACTCGAATTCGATCGTGAGACGACACTCGAACTCGGCGCGCGGTCGTTACACGCACGACCGGCAGCGACGATCACGACGCCACCGGATGTCGAATCGATCGTCAAAGCGATTTCGGCGCTGCCATCCGCGTTGAAAACGACATCCCCAGAACGGACCTGGCCGACGCTGCGGGGCCATCCACCGTTGATCGAACTCGGTGATCGACTCGACATCCCCGAAGAAGCCACTCACTCCGAAAATCACATCGGACTCGTCGTTCCGCCGGATCGGTTGTCGGCATATCAGGTAGCACCACTTGCGTTTTTCCTGGGAGCAACGGTCCGGACGGGGCAAACTCCCCGACTGAAGACGCCGACGTTCACTCGAGAACTGGGTTCCCGACGATCGTTCGAGGACGACGTTGCTACCCTGTTACGACGATTTTTCCTGCTTGATAGTCTGGTCCGGATGGAGGGCGTCTACCAGTACGATCTTTACGAACGGTCGATGCTCGAGGCCGACCTGCCGTTTGATCTTTCGGAGACCTACGACCAGCCGCTGTGGGTTCGGTTAGAGCGGTTTCTCGAGGTTCCATACGATCGACTCGAGCCATACGTCCCCCGGTGGCCGTTGACAGCCCACGTCCGGAACGAGCCCGAAGCAGTCGAACTGCTGCCGTTCGTCGTCAACGAACTCGGGATCGTTCGAGAAGCACGGGAAACGCCATCAGCGTCGACACCGAGTCCCGAACCGGCGACCACGCGCCTCCTGCGGTCGGCAAGCGGGGCTCGCTCGCCGTCGAAAACCCCCAATGATGAGGAGTTCGTCGTTCCCGAGGTTACCGACGACGCAATCGAACACGTCTGGTTCGGCGACGGTGTCCCAAAACAGGCATCCAAAGCGACGATTGAAGCCTATCAAAACCAACTCGAGACCACCGAGCGAAGCGAATCGATCGACATCCTGCTCGTCTGTAACGACGCCCGGATGCTCGAGGAACACGACCTGCTCGATCAGACCTACGGGAATTTAGACGAACTCCCGTTCGATATCGACTCGGAGTTCGGCGTCAGTACCGACCGACTCGCCGACTTACTCACGGATGGTGGCTACGATTTCTTACACTACATCGGCCACGCAACCGAAGACGGCATCCGCTGTCCCGACGGTGACCTCGATGTCCGTACGCTCAAGTCGGTCGACCTCGGCGTGTTCTTTTTGAACGCCTGTCGCTCCTACGAGCAGGGACTCGCACTTACCCGGTGTGGTGCCTTTGGCGGGGTCGCAACCTACAGAGACGTGATCAACGACGATGCGATTACCGTCGGTGAGACGATAGCTCGATTGCTCAACCTGGGATTTCCCCTGCGGGCTGCACTCGAAATCGCCCGGGAGAATACGGCACTCGGCGAGCAGTATCTGATCGTTGGCGATGGTTCGACCGACATCGCACAGAGCCGTGGTGGCGCACCGCTGATCGTTCGACTCGAAACTCGTGTGGGCGAAGAGTATGGGTTTTCGGTACGGACTTACTCGACGAAAGAGTACAAACTGGGATCGGTAAGCGAGTCGGCGCTGTCGTCCGTTCCAGACCACCATCTGACTCTCGGAAAGATGCCGGCTACCGCCGTTGATGTCGAATCGTTACAGGAGTATCTAACCTGGGCCGATCCCCCAATTTTACTCGATGAGACACTCCACTGGAACGGCGGAATCGGGCAGTTCAATTTCGAGTAAGCAGAGTCTTCCCCCGGCTGTAGTACCGTCTCCCGGGTGTTGTTTGGATAATCGAGTACGAAAACCAGCGACCGAACGTTGTTACGGTCCAACCTGCGTAGCGCTGCCCATAACTGCTGCGGCCGATCCTGCCTGGCTTACCAACAGGACCATCGCGAATAGGCCGCCGATCATTCGTGGGTGCTGTGCGAGGTAATCTTTCATGTCGTCTTTTGCGGACATTGCATTCTAACGGTTATTGCCGAAGCTAATAAATTTACCTTATTATTACATATGATTATGAGATTGAGATTAATCACTTCGTGAAGGTTGGAGCACGAGACGGACACGCACAATAGCAAAACCGCTGTAAGACTCGAGGACGAACCACCGGAGATTAAGGCGCGTCGGTTCCTCGCGGCGGGTATGGCAGTACTCGAGACGATCGTCGTCGCGTTCTGGGCGATGTTGCCCGCCTACGTCCCGAACAACGCCGCGGTGGTAGCTGGCGGCGGCCGTCCGATCGACGGCGGGCGGAGTTGGGGAGAAAAACGGCTACTGGGTGATGGCAAAACCTGGCGTGGGACTGCTGGGGGGATCATAGCCGGCCTTGCGCTCGCCGGCGTGTTGACCATGCTTGAGGGTGACGTAAGCGCCGCAATCGGAATCGACGTCCCGCCGTTTACACCCCTGGCAGCACTCGGACTCGCCGCCGGAGCAATGCTCGGTGATATTCTTGCGTCGTTTCTCAAACGTCGAACCGGTCGCCAGCGTGGGGCGATGTTTCCCGGGCTCGATCAGCTCGATTTCGTCGTCGTTTCGCTTCCGCTGACCGCGTTATTGGCGACCGACTGGTTTGTCAGCGTCTTCAGCTGGGACGTGATTTTGGTCGTCGTCGTCCTAACGCCGATTTTGCACGTCACGACCAACATGATCGCGTACAAACTCGGGCTGAAAAACGAACCCTGGTGAGAGCCCTCGAGCCCAATTCCGTTCACAGCCGATCTGGAAGCGATTACGGTAGTACAAACATATTTATCAGTATAGTAACCACCTTGAGAGAGCGAAGCGATGGCTGACATACCCCCACAGCGGCTTCGGGAGTTGCTAGCTGCAGACGGGCCGTTCACCGAGGTGGCAGATCGGACACTCGAGGTCGGACTCGAGCAACTCGATGTCGACTACGGCCACGTTGCTCGGGTGGTGCCTGGGCTCGACCACTGGGAAACGATCGCCAGCACCGACACAGCCGATGGTCGCTTTCCCGTCGGAATAACGCGTGATCTGCAAACGACGTTCTGTCGCTATGCGGTCGATCGTGAGGATACACTCGCGCTTCACGACATCCCAAATCAAGGGTACGATGCAGAACCAGCCTACAGAACCTACGGCATCGAGTGTTATGCGACGACGCCACTGACCGTCGATGGGGAGGTCTACGGCACGCTCTGTTTTGCAAACGAGACGTCCCGTTCGAGCGCGTTCGAAGCCGACGATGTCGCGGTGCTCGAGTGTCTGGCCGAACTCCTCGTCTCGAAACTCGACTATCGGGAACTCGAACTCACCCTCGAGGGACGAAACCGGCTGGTTGGCATCTTCGGGCGGATTCTCCGACACAACCTCCGAAACAACATGACGGTCATCCGTGGCCACCTCGAGTTACTCGACGATGGTCGCGACGGTGAGGTCGATATGGACCGACTGCATCGAAACGTCGATGATCTCGTTTCGTTGGCCGATAAGTCCCACGAACTCAGACAGATTGCCAACGGCGACCCCGAGCGTCGGCCCCAGTCGGTCACCCGGCTGACCAAAAGTGCGGCCAAACGGATCGAAACCGAGCATCCGAACGCGACGGTGCGAATAGAGTCACCAGGTACGTGTCGACTACGTTCGTACTGGGGGCTCGAGTCAGCGGTCTATGAGCTACTCGAGAACGCAGTCGAGCACGGTAACACAGCGACGAGCGAGCGGTCGCCGAGGTGTCGGGTGACCGTCGAAGAGACGGATCGAGCGGTGACGATTACGGTCGGCGATGACGGGCCGGGGTTGCCCGAACACGAACGAAACGTCCTGCGTGGCGTCCCCGAACGGGCACTCGATCACGGGAGTGGCGTTGGCCTATGGATCGTCAGATGGGTCGTCGAAAACCACGACGGGTCGATCGAAATCGACGACGGTGACGGGACCGAAATTACGCTGTGTTTGCCGCGGCCGACGGCAAACGAGCGGTTGATCGGCCCCGTCTCTGGCGATCTGGATCGCTGATATCCGGTGGCGTTCAGGATATGTCTCGAAACGTTTCCACACCGCTTATTTCGACGGGGCACGCCCGTTCGAGCGATGACCAATCAGGAACTCATCGACGCCTTACGGGCCGCAGACGCGGTCCGCTTTGGCGAGTTCGAACTCTCTTATGGCGGGACCAGCGAGTACTACGTCGACAAGTACCTCTTCGAGACCGACCCCGACTGCCTCGAGGCCATCGCGAGTGCCTTCGCCGGTCGTCTTTCGGCGGACGACAAACTCGCAGGCGTCGCCCTCGGGGCGGTGCCCCTTGCGGCTGCAACGAGCGTCCAGGCAGGTGTCCCCTACGTCATCGCGCGCAAACAGCGCAAGGAGTACGGCACCGGCAACCTGATCGAGGGTCGACTCGAGGAAGGGGAGGAAGTGGTCGTCCTCGAAGATATCGTCACGACGGGGACGAGTCTCGTTGACGCCATCGAAGCACTGCGCGAGGCGGGCGCAATCGTCAACCGCGCGCTCGTCGTCGTCGACCGGGAGGAAGCTGACGGCCGCGAAACCGTCGAGGCCGCCGGTGTCGAAATGGAAGCGCTAGTGACCGCAAGCGAGTTACTTGCCGACCGAAAATAATTCGGCCCGACAAATCAGCACACAGGATCACACGAGAAGAACTGCAGATAGATCGAAACTCGTCGGCGAGTGCGCTGAATCGGACACTATTTGTCCAATAGTTACTGATTGTGGATCAAACGTGAGCTATAGCTCCATAATTTGGATGTTCGGTCTTCCATATTCAAATTTCAAAAACGAATGCGGAACACTTAACCGTGTACTCGCACTTTGTTGTATTGTAATGGCAAACGGTAACGTTGATTTCTTCAACGACACAGGCGGCTACGGTTTCATTTCGACGGACGACGCGGACGATGACGTATTCTTCCACATGGAAGACGTTGGCGGCCCGGACCTCGAAGAAGGCACAGAGATCGAATTCGACATCGAACAGGCCCCCAAAGGCCCTCGCGCGACGAACGTCGTCCGCAACTAATTTCCGTTAGATCGTCGCCTCGGCGACGCTGAACGACGGATTCATTTCTACGCACAACACTGCTCTCGGAGCTACATCTCCGACGGTGTTATAGCGTTCATTATTTGATTCCGGATCATCCGATAGTATCAGTCTCGGCCGTGTCGAGTGAGACACACAGGGAGCCCGATCAGTTCGACGGGCTCTGAGTTATCCGGCGAGTAGACGACCATCTGGCCTTTCTCCATGTAGGGGACTTTCGACTCGAGATTCGAGGGGATGTTGACGCTTTTGATAGCATCTTCGTCGCCTAAGTTCAGAACGACGGTCGTGTTGATCTGTTTGAACACGGCGTCGTCGATGTCCTGGGGGTCCTGAGTGATCAAAAAGAGGCCAAGTCGTTCCTTGCGGCCCTGCTTGGCGGCTTCGGTGAACTTCGAGATGACCTTGCCTGCCTGGACGCTGTCGGCGTCGGTGAGGAAGTTGTGTGCCTCGTCCATTCCGAGGATAAGCGGCGTCTCTTTGATCCGGTCGTAGGTGGGATCGTTCGAGAGTTTTTCGTCGATCAGAAGCGACGAGAGAGCAAGGACGACGGCTTCGGTCGCTCGAGTATCGTTGATGTGGTAGGTCGGGACGACCGAGAGGCCGCCGGGGCGGACGAACTCACCGATCATGTCGGTGATCGGGCGGGCGTCCTGATCGAAGACGTGGCCAAAGCCGAGTACTCGTCGGCGGACGGCATCGAAGGTGGCTTCGTGGACGCGACCCGATTCGTCGAGTTCCTCGCGCAAGGCGGGGTCGTCGAGGAACGTCGTAAATTCGTCGTAGGTCGATCCAGGGCCATACTGGCGTCTAAACCGCGGTAAGAGGACACTCACCAGCGCACCGTACTGGTTGTCGTTCAACCCGCTGCCGGCGACCAGCCAGGGATTGTCGTGAACCATCGCAAACGGAATGGTAAACTCGACCTGTTCGGCCCGGTGGTGTCCCGCTGCATACGTCGCCTCGCCGACTTTCGGGACGAACGCGGTCGTCTCTTCGACGCCGCCGTAAGCGATACCCTCGCGCTCTATGCCCCGTGCAAACTCCGAATCGAGTTCGGGATTGTCGTCGTGCATCTGGGCGTACTCGTCTTGGGGATCGAACTGGACGACCGCAGGCTGGACGGTCCGGCCGTCTGCCATGGGATAGCGACGGTCCTCGGCGAGATACTGCCGGAGGATGTTCTTTGCACCGTGGGTCTTTCCCGACCCCGTCCCGCCGGCGATCAAGGTGTGTCGGAAGACGAGTGGATCGCCGGCCTCGTAATCGTCTTTCAGCCGGTAATCGATCGTCGGCGGTGTCGCCGCCGTCATGACTTTCTCGCCACCGACCGAGAGATGACCGAGGAAGACACCTTCCTCAGGGATCTTCAGCCCGGTTTTGATCTGTTCGGTATCGTTTGCCTCCTCGATGATCGTCCGCGGTTTCGGAACCCGGTCGGTCATCCGGCGTTTGAGTTCGTCGTTATCATCATAGAGGACCGCAACGGGCTCGAGGGAGGCGACGAACTTGTAATCGGCTTCCTCGATACCACTCGCGCGCATCGCTCGCCGGGCGTGGATCTCGGTTGCGTCGTCGGCGTGGTACTGCTGGGCGTACTCGAGGCCGGAAATTCGACAGAACAGCGTCTCGCCGTCGGGGTAGGGTGCAAGCAGGTAGCTGCCGATGCGAATCGACGATCGGTTCTCGGCGGTGACGTACGCTCGAAGCCGCGTCTCGTCTTCGTCTTCGGCGACGCGAAGACCCTGTGAAACACAGAGCGCGCCGATGCCAGCGTCCGTGCCAGCCGGTTCGACCGCAGTCGTCTCGAAGTCGTCGTCGGTCGCCCCGGGATCGACTGCCGTCGGTGAGTTGCTTTCTCCACTCGCCGCGTCGCCGTTTCCTGCGTCCGACGGATCGTCAGAAAAGTCGCTGAAATCTCCCAGATCGGTCATACCGTGTCCAACAGAGCGATCACTCAAACAGGTTTCCCTCCGACGGTATCGACCCCGGACAGACAGCCGGTCAAGGGGCTGGTCGTGACTCGAGGTCTCTGGATGCCATACTCGTCTGCCGGCGTGTTAAAAGACTGTCCGCGGCGTCCGCTCACGCGCCCCAGAAGTTCTCTCGGCTGCCGAGTCGTTCTCGGCGGGAATCACCGTCTCCGTGATCGTCGCCTCCGTGATCGTCGCTGTCGTCCGTTGTCTCCTCGTCTCCGTCGCCTTCTGACTCGAGTGGGAGGCGTTCGATCTCCTCGGCTCGAGCGTGGTTGTTGTGGACGCGGGTGATCTCGACGCGGGCCCGTGCCTCGGGGAGGACGCCGTCGACCATGACGATGAATCCGTCTTCGGTTCGGCCGACGCCGGCACCGCTTTCGTGCATATCGACGACGTCGACGACGACTTCTTCGCCGGCTTTGACAGGCTGGGTCTTGAGGTCGTCGATGGGTTGGTTGTAGTGGGTACACCATTCCTTGCCGCCGCGGTCACCGTAATGTTGACACCCCATTCCGGAGATCCGTTCCGAAAAACTCGGACAATCGTCGGCGAGCGGACAGTCTGCCATGCGTTTTACTACCGGCGGTGGCGTTAAACCGTTTCCGTCTCGTAGCTGTCTGGCCGACAACTGCCGGCAACGCCAGTCACCCCAGGATGGGGTTTGGAAAACGTTTACCTCGCAGCCATCGAGCGATAATTCATGAAAATACTCCTGGCAGTCACCGAGGTCGCGACCGTCGACGATGCGTTCGAAATCGAGGGAACAGAGATCCCAGACCAGTATCTCGGGACTGATCTAAACGAGTGGGACGAGTACGCAATCGAGGAGGCCGTCCAGCTTCAGGAGGCCGATATCGCTGCAGAGGTCGTCACCGTCACCATCGGTCCCGAAACCTGTGAACAGACGATTCGGCAAGCGCTCGCAACCGGTGCCGATCGTGCGATCCGCATCTGGGATGAGGCCTTCGAGGCCGTTGACCTGCTCGATGTCTCCACGAAGACCGCCATTCTGCGTGCCGTCGTCGCCGAGGAAGAGCCGGATCTCGTCCTCTCGGGTGTCCAGTCCGACGACGATAGCTGGGGCGCAACGGGTGTTGCCCTCGCTGCCGCCGTCGACTACGAGTGGGCTGCCGTCGTCAACCACCTCGCCCACGACTTCGAGGACGGGACCGCGTCAGTTCGGCGCGAACTCGAGGGTGGGGTCGAAGAGCTCACGACCGTCGACCTGCCGGCCGTACTGACGATCCAGACGGGGATCAACGAGCCACGATACGCGAGTCTGCGTGGCATTCGTCAGGCCAAGCGTAAACCCCTCGAGGTGTATGGACTTGCTGACCTCGGCCTCGAGGAGTCAGTCGCCGAAAGCCGAGTCAGGCTCACTGCGATGTCCGAACCCGAACGGGAAAGCGATACAACTGTCTGGGAGGGCACTCCGGAGGAGGCTGCCGGCGAACTTGCAGACCTCCTCCGCAAGCGGGAGGTGGTCCAGTGAGCGACATTCTGGCGGTCGTCGACCACCGACGCGGCGAGTTGCGAGACGTCAGTTACGAACTCATCAGTGCCGGGCGCGGACTCGCGGACGCCACCGGCGGCGATCTCCATCTGGCCGTCATCAGCGGCACAGTCGAGCGGTTCGCCGAGAAACTCGACCGTGAGGGTGTCGACGCCATCTACACTGTCGACTACGGCGAGGAGTTCAATCACGGTGTCTACACCCAGGTGACGACCCAACTGTACGACAAACTGGCCCCACAGTACGTCCTTACAGCAAACAGCGTCAACGGCATAGAGTACGCCCCCGCCGTCGCCACCGAACTCGACTTGCCGATCGTCACCGACGCCATCGACCTCGAGGCAGACGACAAGACGCTCACTGTGACCCGTGAGATCTACGGTGGCAAAGTCGAAACGACGGTCGAACTCGAGGGGCCTGCAATTTGTACTATCCGCACAGCCGAGTGGCCCGGTGGCGAGGGAACCGGCACTGCTGACATCGAGGCCTTCGAGGCAACCATCGACGAAGACGCACTCGGCTCGAGCGTTCGTGGGTTCGAGGAGGTCGGCGGCGGTGACGTCGATATCGCCGATGCAGACGTGCTCGTCTCCGTTGGCCGCGGGATCGACGACGAAGAGAACCTCGAGTTGATCGAGGATCTCGCCGACGCGCTCGGGGCGACGATTTCGGCCTCGAGACCGGTCGTCGACAGCGGCTGGCTCCCCAAGAATCGACAGGTCGGCCAGTCGGGCACAGTCGTCACTCCCGACGTCTACATCGCAGTTGGCATCTCCGGCGCTGTCCAGCACGTCGCGGGTATGAAAGGATCGGATACCATCGTCGCGATCAACACCGACCCCAACGCCCCCATCATGGACATCGCCGACTATGCGATCCAGGACGATCTGTTTGCTGTGGTGCCAGCGTTAATCGAGGAGTTTCAGTGAGCGAGCAAGGTGAGTGACGCTTTGACCGATACGTTCTTTCTTCGTGAGTTACAACCACCGCGTATGCGGATTCGCGAGTGGCAGGACATACTCGAGGATGTCACCGACCGGGATGTCGATCCGACTGGCTGGCGGGCACTGGCCGGCGACCGTGCTGGCGGCGTCGGTGAGGATATGTATCTCGCGCATCCACGTGCTGGTGTCTTCGTCCTCAAAACGTACGCGAAAAACCCCTACGAGGTCCGTGGCGTCGGCACGCGCGTCGCCCGCAAGGTAGACGACGAGATCGGATCGTTTCTTCCCGACGAGAAAACCGGCGGCCGCTTTGCCGTCCAGTCGCCCCCAGAGGATACAGCGCACGCCGAAACCATCTCGAGTCGTCTGCAAACGGTCCTCGAGACCCACGCCGACGCCCCGACACGGCCCCAGGATCTGTTTGACGACGTGATGGACGCCCTAGAGAGTCCGGCCTTTGGCCCCATGGCCTACGACCAGTACGACCGACCCGACGAACTCGAGGACCTCTCGACGCGTTTTGAGGAAGCCGAACAGTTGCT
>LKMM01000183.1 GCA_001563885.1 Natrialbaceae archaeon B1-Br10_E2g27 | reverse complement strand
TTGGTTGCAGTCTGATAGGCCCGCTGAAACGCGGCGATAGAGCGGGTTTCGCCGTCGACGGCGAAGCCCAAGATGAGCGACCAGACGAGCATCGTGATGTCAATCGTCCGATGGCGTTGGACGGCATCGCGCTCGCACGCGATGCCTTACGACGAGGTCTGCGGGAAAGAGGGACGTCAACCGACGGCGTATGAGTGTTGGAGAGAGTTCAGGTAGCACAACCTCTCTCTACGCGGTTTCTGAAGATAACCTCATCAAGACGCTGGCGTCTGTTGGTTTCGCTCCTTAACCGAACACGGATGGTCGAAGATGGTGGGCCGGTTATTTTATATAGGTGGGGAGTCCAACCGAGCGTATGGCCGAAGTTGTATGCCTCTCTCACGAGGAAATAAACGGCGTTGCTACGACGCGCGAGTACATCAACGCCGTCCGATCAGCCTATCGCGAGCGGGGAAACGGTGCGCCCACGAAACCACGGACATCGTTGCAAAACGGCGATCCAGTTGGATTGTTCAACAATTACCTTGCGATTCTACCGGAACAAGGAGTTATGGGGGGATATACATACTCCGCTGGATTCGGAAGCGCCGATGCGTGGCTCGTAACACCGCTTTTTGATGCGGAGTCGGGACGACCGCTCGGAATACTCGATGGTTCGACAATAAATACGTACAAAACCGGAGCTGTCGGCGCAGTCGGGATCGACGCCCTTGCCCGGGAGGATGTGAACGTTCTGTCGGTGTTCGGAAGCGGTGCACAGGCCTTCGGCCAGGTCCGTGCCGCCGTAGAGGTCCGGGACTTCACCAATATTCGCGTGTACTCACCGACGCAAACTCACCGGGAGTCGTTCGCTGAAACGATCAGGGCGGAGTTCGAACAGAACGCATACGCTGTCGATTCCCCCGCCGAGGCGGTAAGACCCGCAGATGTCGTTGTTACCGCGACCACTGCAAGCGACCCGGTGTTCGATGTGGACGATCTCCAACCAGGAACTCACATCAACGCGGTCGGCCAGTACCATCCAGAAAAACGAGAACTCGAATCGGCGGTGATCCGCCGATCAACGTACGTCCCCGACTTGAAAGAGCGTGCCTTTCAGGATGCCGGGTCGTTCTTGCTTGCCCTCGAGGAGGAGGCGATTACCGAGGACAAAATCCACGGTGAACTGGGCGACGTGCTGGCCGGGACCGTACCGGGACGAACCAGTGCCGACGAGATTACCGTCTTCGATAGCGGTGGGACGGCACTCGAGACCGTCGCAAGTGCTGCCGTTGTATACGAGAACGCAACCGAACGCGGGCTTGGATTCAAGATGGCGTTCACGCCGGCAAGCGAAGTCTACGAGGGAAAGAAAGGAACCTCTGCCGACGAGTTGTAACGCTGGCAATCGTCGAAATCAAGACCAACCAGCTGCTCGAGAGAACTCACGTTTCTTGATTATACTCGATGTTCAGTTCTAGTTCGTTTGCAACACCCAACAGGAGATTCGGAATCTCGGTCTCGAACCACTCGCCTCGCAATCGATTCGATGGTCCCGAGACACTGAACGCTCCCTCGACTTGTCCACCCGAAGTAACGACTGGGACACCTACCGATCGAAGACCCTCGACCGTCTCCCCCCGATTGAACGCGTAGCCACGGTCGCGAATCCGCTCCAGCGCCTCGAACAGTTCCTCGCGATCCGAGATGGTATTGGCAGTAAACGCAGGCAGTCCCTGCTGGTCCATTATCTCTTCGACTCGAGTTTCTGGAAGATGTGCCAGGATCGCTTTCCCCGCGGCGGCGATGTGGAGGTGCGTGCGCTTTCCGATCCTCGAGTCCGTTATCACGGCGTTACTGCCGACCGTGGTACGCACGTAGGTCCCCTTCCCGTGTTCTTCGATAACGAACTGTGCCCGCTCCTCGGTCTCCACTGCGAGTTTTTCAACCTTCGACTCCGCCAGTTTGTACAGACGCTTCCGGTTCGCGACGTATCCGCCACGATTTACAAACTGCATCCCGAGATAGTACCGATCGTCTTCGTTCACCACGTAGCCGTGTTTTTCGAGCGTTTTCACGTGGCCGTGGGCCGTACTCTTCGCCAGGTTAGCTTCGGTCGCGATCTGTTCAAGACTAAGTCCGTCCTCACGCTGGAGCAACGCCACCAGTTCCAACGTCGTCTCGACCGTTTTTAGTGGACGCCCGGCGCGGTTTGTTGGCATGAGATGCCATGGTATCCCCACTGGTATAAAATTCACGATGGGTGAACGTGATGAGGCGTCGAACCGGTGAGCACGGGTGGACCACAGTTTGAGTTAGCATACCATTCGCGAGCCTAATACGCTCCTATGTATGTAAAGCCAATGAGCCACGATAACACTCGTCGTACACCTACGTCAGATACACGCCATCAAACGAACAGTCCCATAGCGTTCGTATGATGTGAACGCATTGATTTACGAAAGTACCAGTGTAAAATATTGGCGGTCAATTTGCGGTGTGGTAATTTCTGCAGACGAATCCGATGCTAGTTAGTCGAGTTGCAGATGCGGATTATAAGTAGACGAGGCAAACAGCAAGCGTTTGTGATGATAATATGCTTCCGACGGATTCCCGATGCGTAAATAACAAAGCTCACGCCGATTTCTCACACCTCCAGTGTGCTACAGCCGGTTCCTCTAAAATTAACGCGACTGACGCGTTTACGCTGTGTGAACGCAAGGCTCGCTCCCAACGTACGGTGCTGACAATTGGTGTCGGCTGCTCCCTCGAGGATTCGACGACAACCGCTCGACTGTGTCGAGACGCGATACTGTCTTCCCCCAATATTTCGGCTAACGCGCCTCGATTTATTTACTCAATAATTGTTCGGTTTTAAGTAGAGATATTTATATTGACCGTGAAAAAAGACGACGATGCCGATACTATGAACAAGTCAACTAGTTTCTCAATGGCTGCGGCTGGCGATCTCATCCAGACGCGGCCCCTTACTCCATACGAAGGGACGGACGACGCTTTCGACAGGCTGGTGACACGGCTTCGTCAAGCCGACGTGACCATCGGAAATCTCGAGGTGCTCGTACACGATTATGAAGGGCATCCGGCTGCGACGAGCGGCGGAACGTACATGCGCTCGCCGCCGGCAGTTCTCGACGATCTCGATCGGCTGGGGTTCGATCTGTTTAGCGCCGCAACAAACCACACTTTCGACTACTCTCACGGCGGCATCACCGCGACGATCGAAAATCTCGAGAAACGGAACATTCCATACGCCGGCATCGGTGAGACGCTGTACGACGCACGCAAGCCAGCCTACGTCGAAACGCCTGCTGGCAGAGTTGGACTGGTGAGTGCCTGTACGAGCTTTCCGCCGGGAAGCGAAGCCGGCAAGCAGTCACCGACGCTCCCGGGACGACCCGGCCTAAACCCGATCCGCGTCTCGAGGGTTCACGAGCTTCCTCCGGACGACCTCGAGCGATTGAAGCAACTCAGCGAAACGGTCGGAATCGAGGCCGTCAAACGCGATTGGTTCGACCGAGGGCTGCTCTACGGCCACGATTGGGCCGACGACCGTTTCTTTCACTTCGGCGATATGAAATTCGCTGCGACCGACGGCGAGCCTGGAATCGTCTACCAAGAGAACGAAGCCGACACCGCTGCCTTCGAGGCGGCGATCGATACGGCCGCAAAAAATGCCGACTGGGTCGTCGCATCGATCCACTCACACCAGGGCGTAGACGGCCTAGGAAAGACGGCTGAAACTCCCGCGTTCCTCGAGCGAACGGCCCGCCAAGCGATCGACGCGGGCGCTGATGCGGTGCTTTCGCATGGACCACACGTCCTTCGTGGCGTCGAACTCTACGAACGGCGGCCAATCTTCTACTCGCTCGGAAATTTCGTCGTCCAAAACGAGACGGTGAGCAAACTTCCACCGGAGAGTTTCGACCGCTACGATCTCGACGACGACGGATACGTGGCCGACGTCTTCGAACAGCGGTTGTACGATCAGTCCGGAGATCCAAAAGGCGACCTCGCCGACGACCGGT
Source organism: Natrialbaceae archaeon B1-Br10_E2g27 (assembly GCA_001563885.1). GTDB lineage: Archaea > Halobacteriota > Halobacteria > Halobacteriales > Natrialbaceae > Natrarchaeobaculum. The sequence continues at coordinate 1,426 of LKMM01000183.1, read as the reverse complement.
TCTGGACGACGGTCCTTCCCGTCTGTGAGTTCACAGAGACCGGCTTATACGTTCGTCTGTACCCGTGTACCTTGCAAGGGCAAAAAGACCGTCCGCAGCGTGGCATTCCGAACATAGCCGACGGCTCCGAAGGGACCGCGATTATCGATCAACTAGCCGAACTGAGCCTCGAGTATGGAACGGAAATCGAAATGGCCGAGGGCTACGGGGAGATTCGATGCATTCGGTAAGCCGTCGACGGGGATCGGTCCTCGAGTGTGGTCTCGCGAGGTGCCGACCACCGGTCGGTTAGTACGCTCTGTAGTAACAACTGACTGTGATGGTCGTACCTGTGTACCGGTGATCGCTCTCCCCGGGGCGGCGATCACCGGGAAGAGACGACACCCGTCGTTGTGAAACGGGGTACCACCCATCGCCGATCCGTCCCGCTACAGAGGTACACTGACGTGCAGTGGCTGTTATAGTAGTCGTTGACCGTCAGTACACTTCCGTTCACGGGCGAGTAGATCGACGCGATCCCTGCCGCGTGCACAGAACCGACTGGAATCGCTCCAGTGTCTACTCCAGATGCGGCATGACGTCCTCTGCGATGATCCGCATCGACTTTGCGGAGTGAGACGGATCGAGTCCGGGAAAGTGCATTCGGAGGATAATATCATCAACGCCCAGACGTTCCTGGTATCTGTTGATCTCCTCAATGGCCGTCTCCGGTCCCCCCACTATGAACCGATCTTCGGCGTGTTCTCGAAGATCCTCGAGTGCCTCGTCTGCGTCTTCGCTCGACTCGAAGGAGTGGCCGATCTCGTCGTAGTCTCCGTAGACGTCTTCGTACTCATAACGCAGCGACGGGCCGACCTCTTCCCAGGCGGTTTCGTCGTCCGCTGCGACGTACGCCTCGCGTCTGGGCGGCTTCCGAATCTCCTCGTAGGAGCGGTCGGTTTTCGCAACCTCCTCTCGGTAGGTTTCCATCTTCGCCTCGAGTTCGGGAAGGGTTTCGACCGGGCTAATGCTCCACGAATCGGCCATCCTGGCGGCACGACGGATCGCGATCTTCGACTGCCCACCGTACCAGATGGGAACTGGCTGCTGGACCGGACGCGGCATCAGTTCCAGGTCCTCAACAGCGTATAACTCTCCGTCGTACGTGACCGGCCGGTCGCTCAGCAGTTTCCGGACGAGTTGAATTCCCTCGACAGCCCGCCCCGCCCGTTCGGACTTGCCCACGCCGAACGCCTCGAACTCTTCGTCTCGCCATCCAACGGCGACGCCGAGCGACAGACGGCCACCGGACATGAGATCCGCTCTTATGTAGAAACGTGGAAAGTCCCTACAGCTACAGTCTACGGTCCCAAATGAGGAGATATGCCCTCCTCAGATCCAGCCTTCGGCCGGATGCTTCGCCAGCTCGTCGATCTCGGCGTGATCA
>LKMM01000182.1 GCA_001563885.1 Natrialbaceae archaeon B1-Br10_E2g27 | reverse complement strand
TTTCACGTCCGAGGCCGAAAGGTATCCGTCTGGGTTTGGGAGGTTGAACACATCCGAACCCAGACACTTTCTCGTGGTCAATCCGGCGATTCAATTCTGCTGATTACGTCAGTTGGGAAGTACCGACGTTCGGGATGTCGAGTACTACACCCACTCTGTGGTGTCGGGGGTACATTCGTCCATCATCGAAAGAGTATCTGCGATATGTGATTACAGCTACGCTGGCTCAGCACAAGATCATTTTTAGCCGTGATACTGGATTCAACTCGACCGATTATTTCTGATCGAGGGTGTCTGTATATGAAGTTTGGACACTCTTTGGAATGATTTTGGAAAATGAACATCTACGATTGGACTCTCGGTTACTGTATGAACAACACTCACACTCCAAAGCCACGGGAACGGTTCCGGGGTGGTTCCTGTGGTGGATGATGCTGCTGCTTCGAAGGTGGTCTCTCGGCTGAGTGAGCGGGAGCCAGATGTGACCACGTACTCTCCGGTCAAGATGTTCCTCATCTCGTTGGTGACGATATTCACTGCTGAAGTGGGGATCATGTTCGCAATCCACTACTGGTTTCCCAACATCGATCCAGTAACTGAGGCGTTCGTCGATGGGACGCTCCTCGTCTTGCTCGTCTTTCCGATTCTCTTTTTCACCATTTTCAGGCCGATGAACGAGGCGATCACGCAGTTACAGGCGCAGTCACACTCACTCGAGACATTCAGAGAGGCGATCGAACATGCAGGACACTCGGTCGTCATCACTGACAGGGAAGGAACGATCGAGTACATAAATCCTGCAGTCGAGGAGGTAACTGGATTCAGTAAAGACGAAGTGATCGGCCAAAGTCCGGCCGTCTGGAAATCGGAGGAACATCCCGAGCGATTCTACGAACAGATGTGGAACGTGATCCTTTCGGGTCAGACGTTCAAAGCAGAAGTCATCAATAAGAAGAAAAACGGAGACAACTTCGTCGTCCACCAGACGATTGCACCAATTTTCGACGACGCAGGTGATATCTCCCGATTCGTCGGCATCTACCAGGACGTCACGACGCTGAAAGACCGCGAACGACAACTCCGAGAGCAACGTAACAACGCGCGGCGACTCAAACAACGACTCTCGGTTCTCAATCGAATTCTGCGTCACGACATCAGATCCGGCGTGACTGTCATCCAAGGGCACGCCGCTATTCTCGAAGACGAGTTTGGATCGACAGGGAATATATCGATGATCATTGACGAAATCAACAGATTACAGCGGCTCAGTGAACAGGCACGATCTATCGAGCACACGATGGCAGAGGCCACGCCGATCGAAACCATCGAACTCACAGAGATACTCACCGAGCGCGTCGACGCGAAGCGGTCGGCACACCCTGACGCCTCGCTGACGACCGACATCCCACCGACGCTCACAGCTCGAACGTCGATCAAGGTCGAACGGGCACTCGAGCAAGTTCTCTCGAACGCGATCGAGCACAATGATAGCGATGAACCGGAAGTTCACGTTACAGGATCGATAACTGCCGATCCGAAACCAGCGGTCGAAATCGAAATCGTGGATAACGGACCTGGAATCCCTGAACACGAACTCGAGGTCCTCGGTGAAGACGAATCGCAACTGGCTCACATGAGCGGCCTCGGTCTCTGGGAGACCTACTGGATCGTCAACGATTCAGGTGGGTCACTGGAATTTGATTCGGACCTAGATACCGGAACAACGGTGACGATTCGCTTACCGACGCCCGAACAGACGGACGACTCGGGTACGTCTCGAACCGACGCAGCGCTCGAGCAGCCAACAGGAGTTGACGACATATGAGCGACACTCCTCACAGCGCGAACGGTTCGTGTCTAAGTTCTTCCCATCAGCCGCTACTGACCGTGGTGTCCCCAAAGAGGGGTGAAGGGGTCGATGGAATTCACCGCAACCAGCGGTTCGGAGACCAACGGCATCTGATGGCTAGTGTGGCAATCGCACACTGTCGAAGCAACGTATTGGAACGTTGATCGCGGGGTCGATGTCGCTCTCTCGTTGACTCACAACTATTAGATCATCGCTGACGACGGACTCGGAATTAAAATCGAGGGTCCTGAAGCGATCTTCGAACGAGAAGTCATCACCGCATGAGTACAAAATGGTTGAAAAACGACATCCTGTCCAGACCGGCCCGAAACGGCCTGCGGTTATGATGTTTGCCTCCTTTGTTTCCGTCTCTGACCGTCGAATTCGCAGTACTGATACTACCTATAGACAGCATTTCCGGCTAGCCAGAATAATGAATCGTTTTACATACTTGTGCTGTGAAGCGCCAGCCGATGGAAGATATCCTCTGGTATCTTCTAGCCAGTTCCCGGGGTGGGGCGTCTCGAGCGCGGATCCTCCGCGCGCTCGGGGGCCGTCCGAAGAACGCCAATCAAATCTCGGAGGAACTGGATCTCGATTACACGACGATACGCCATCACCTCGATGTGCTGATGGAAAACAACGTCGTCAAAAAAATCGGAGACGGGTACGGGGACGTCTACGTATATACCGAACAGGTCAAACACGACCGAGAAACGCTGCAAGAAATCCTCGAGACGGTCGACCCACAGGAATCATGAGTTTGGACGAATTTTGGAAAGTCGTTAAGAGGATGAACTGCTTCGAGGAGAGATAATGAGCGTGTTGCTCGAAGTTGCGCGGGCGGCAGCTGCAGTCAACGTACTGTTGTTGCTGTCGCTTGTCTACGTCTGGGGTGGAAACTATCGCCGCCATCAGGCCGACCACACGCTCGGACTGTTGATCTTCGCTACGTTCTTGATCGTACAGAATCTCCTGTGGTTGTACCTGTATCTCTTCGATCCGCAATTTATTCGGTGGTTCGGGAGGGGTGACTGGAGCTTTCAGTTAAGTATCGTTGGGCTCTGTGGACTCCAGACGATTGCGTTGCTCTTTCTCGTTCGAATCACCTGGCGGTGACCGCCCCATTTTGGTACAGACATACTAGCCTCGGCAGTGGCCGCTGGCTCAACCAATGTGGGACGAATTTTGGACTGACTTTGGAAACTCATTGGACCGACTTCGGAAAACCGCTAAAGTGGTTTTGTCGGTAGTGGCCGATAGCTATGACATCGAAGCACCCGAAGCCGTCAGCTGAGACGTCGAAGATCAGAACCCACCACCCGTTCTCCGCGACGAACCGACGAGGATTTCTCGCGTTAACTGGTGTGAGTGCAGCAGCGGTCGGCTTCTCCGGCATTGGAAGCGCTGCGTACGAGATTGGAGAATCGACCGACGACCTCGAGGACTATACCGGACAAAACGTCGTCGAGATTCAGGTTGGCGGTGACGACGGCGAGAACCTGTTCGATCCAGCGGAGATCCGAATCGATCCAGGAACGACCGTCCGCTGGACGTGGGAGTCTGGCAGTCACGATCTCTATCCGGACGACATCCCAGCCCGAAGTGACTGGGAGGGTGTCGACGAGCGGTACGAACCCGACTACGAACATATGCACACGTTCGTCCACCCGGGAGAGTACGACTACGTGTGTACGCCTCACGAGGACGATGGGATGGTCGGTCGCATCGTCGTCACGAACGACTACGACGTTGCCGACTACACCGGCAAAGACGAAGTCGAGATTCAGGTCGGTGGCGACGATGGCGAGAACGTCTTCGAGCCCAACGCAATCGTTGTCGACGCTGGTACGACAGTCAACTGGGAGTGGGAATCGGGTAACCACAACATCGTGCCGACTGAAATGCCCGATGACTGTGGCTGGGGCGGTGTCGAAGATCGGTACGAACCACCATACGACCACGAGTGGACGTTCGACGTTCCAGGGCGCTACGGCTACGTCTGTACGCCTCACGAAGACGACGGGATGGCCGGAATGATATTGGTCCTTGACGACCGGACTGACGAGGACATCGTCGAGGTCTCCGTCGGCGGCGACGACGGGGAGAACGTCTTCGATCCGGAGTTCGTGAAAATCGATCCGGGGACAACGATCCACTGGAACTGGGTTTCGGGCAATCACGACCTCGTTCCCAAAGAAAACCCTGTGCGATCCGACTGGGAAGGCGTCGACGAACGCCACGAACCCGACTACGACCATCTGCACACGTTCGTCCACCCGGGTGCTTACGAGTACGTCTGTTCGCCTCACGTCGAAGACGGAATGATCGGGACCGTCTTCGTCACCAACGACTACGACGTGGCTGATTATACTGGACAGGAACAGGTCGACATCCAGGTCGGTGGTGAGGACGGCGAGAACCTCTTTGATCCCGACGCAATCATGGTTGATGCAGGAACGACCGTTCACTGGGAGTGGGAATCGGGTAACCACAACATCGTGCCGACGGAGATGCCAGACGACTGTGGCTGGGACGGCGTGGCAGATCGGTACGAACCGGAGTACGACCACGAGTGGACCTTCGAGGTTCCTGGCCGCTACGGCTACGTCTGTACCCCACACGAAGACGACGGAATGGCCGGGATGATCTTCGTGATGGACGATCGGACCGGTGAGCCAGCGACCACGATCGACGTGGGTGGCCCCGATGGCGAGAACATTTTCGAACCAGAACTGGTCACGGTCGATTCGGGAACGACGGTCACCTGGGACTGGGTTTCCGGAAACCACAACCTCGTGCCGATCGACATCCCTGACGACTGTGGCTGGGAGGGTGTCGAAGACCGGTACGAACCCGAGTATGACCACGAGTGGACCTTCGAAATCCCTGGAGAGTATAAGTACCTCTGTACGCCCCACGACGAGGACGGGATGTACGGAACACTGCTCGTGACTGAAGACGAAGTCGAGATGCCCGAGGATGAAATGGACGATGACGATGAGATGGACGACGGCGAGATGGACGACGATGACGATCCCGCCGAACAAGACGACGCTGCAGAACCCGACGAGGACGGGATTCCCGGCCCCGGAATCGTCGGAACGGTCGGCACGATTGGAGGCGTCACCTACTTCCTGAAACGACGACTCGAGCGAGACTCAAAATAAGCAGTCCTGTCATCTCAGGACAGTCAATCACCGATAACAGTTCACACATGCAATAGGTCGCCAACGTGCGCAACTGTTGGATCAAAATCGTTCACAAAATGTGGGGGCGACACGACCAGGAGTCGACACAGTGCCCAGAGATTCTTTGTCTTGGCACCTAAACGGAAGGCATGGACGACATTTCACTCGGCGTTCCCGAACCGATTCTCGAGCGCCTGCCCGACGACGACGCGACTGCGGCGGCGGACATGAAAGAGGCCGTCGCCGGCTGGGAAACCAGCCTCAACCGTCTCCTCGAGGACAGCGACGACGACCGCGAAGCCGTCTCTCAGGTGCTCTCCGCCATCGAACGGTTCGAAGACCGATACCAGACTTACGACGAACTAGTACCCGAACTGCGTGCCTGGGGTCAATCTCCCATCTACGCGATTGCGT
>LKMM01000181.1 GCA_001563885.1 Natrialbaceae archaeon B1-Br10_E2g27 | reverse complement strand
TCGATCGCGACGCGTCTTATGTGCTTACAGCGCACATCGCGAAAGACGTGGTCGGGACAGGTACAGCGGCCTGCTTCGAGGTCGACGAGGTAGGCGTCGTCGTGGTTGGTTTCGACCTCATAGAGTCCGTCGCCGAGGGCACGCACCGACATCGGTTCGGTTCGGGCCCGGCGCGAGCGCTCTTCGAGGTGGGTTCGGGGCGGTACTGGAAGCGGTGCTTTCGGTGACGCTTTTGTTTTCATGGGATGCGTCGAGGGGTGCAGATGGTCGGTGAGCTATTCGAGTACAGTAGGTGCCCGAGGCGTATAACGGGAGTGCCAGTCAGGATGATAAACAGGTGGATTCTAAGGGATCGGGTTCGTTGGAGATGGTATGGGACTGCTGGATGGACTGCGTGCCGCACTCGGGTTGCGTGCAGAAGCCGACGCCAAACGCGACGCCGACCCCGAGGATCTCTTCGGGATGAGCACTGCCTACCTGACGATGGAGGCCGAACTCGGCTACGAGTCGACTGATGTGGGCGCACTCTGTTTTTCCGGCGTCGATTCACACTCGTTCCGGCAAGCAGTCGATGAGGTCGAGGCTATCCTCGAGGCCGGACAGGCCGATACTGGAACCGACTTTCGTGTCACGGAAGACGATCACGGCTATCACTGGGTCGTCCTCGAGGCTATCGATCCGGAAGATCTGATCACGAGCATGCATTTTGCGGCGGATACGTTTATCGAACACGGCTACGGTTCGCGGCTGCTGGCGGCGGTGTTCGCCTACGAGGGCCACGACGGACCGGCTTACTGGATCTACTCGTTCCGACGCGGTGGCTACTATCCGTTTGCGCCACGATCCGGCCGTGATCGGGACTCGAGTGTGGAGTTCAAACTCGAGGCTGCCTTAGATGGCGAACTCGAGATCGAACGCGAGAAAGAGTACTGGTATCCGCTCTGGCCGAGTTCGAGTGGGACCCATCCCTGGGAGTGACACTGCCGGACGTACGTCGTGAACGATTTTCGCCGTCCCGGGGTGGCGGAAATCTTCACATAGTTCCGTCCGATAGTATGAGAACCCGGGGTCTCACGTCCTCGAGTCGTTCGAGAGAATGTCGTATTCATTATACCGCCACGGCCCAACGTTTGGGTAGTGAGCGACTGGAACCAGTTCAAAGGTGATGCCCATCATTCGGGAACCCGACTCGATCGGGAGGGGCCACGCCGGATCGAACGATCGTGGACCGCCGATTTCGTCGGCCCGGTCGGCGAACCGGTCTGTGATCACGAGACTGTTTTCGTCGGCACGGCTCAGGGAAACCTCTATGCGATAGATGCTACGACCGGGAGCCGGCGGTGGGTAGTCGAGACGACGGCTGCGACCGATAGGGCTCCGATCGTCTCCCGTGAGATGGTTCATTTCGGAACCGATGCAGGAAAGCTGTATGCGGTCGATCGGACGAGCGGCGACCGATACTGGACGCTGACGCTTCCGGGACCGTTGACTGCCTCGCCGACGCAGTTCGAGGATCGCCTCTACGTCGGTTACGAGGGCGGACTCGCCGTCTGTGTCGCCGAGACCGGCGAAGTCATCTGGAGTTACGACACCGACGGGTCGGTCGTTGGTTGTCCTGCCGTCACCGACGACCGTGAGTGGAGCGGCCCCCGGGTGTATGCCGGGACCGACGAGGAAGCCGTCTTCTGTCTCGAGGCAGGCGACGGTGAGGAGGTCTGGCGTGTTCCGACCGATGGCGTTCTCGCGGGCGGGCCGACTGTCGCCGAAGGCAGGGTGTACGTCGCCGACGACGCCGGGACGTTGCTCTCGTTGGATACTGATACTGGTCAGTCGTGGTTTACGTACAAGACAGACGGTGGCTTTAGCTCGTCGGTGACGGTCCGATCGGGCGAGAATCTGGCCGTCGACGAGGTGACGACGGCCGAAGAGGTCACCGAGGGGACGACGTTCATCGGGGCGAACGACGGCTACGTTCACGTCACGGACACAACGTTTGGCCGACGCAAAGTCCGCGGCTGGCTCTTTTCGAAAAAGGGAGTCGCGCTGGATGGTGAAATCCATGCCTCGCCTGTCGTCGTCGGCAACGTCGTCTGTCTGGCCGATACGACCGGCTCGGTCTACGGAATCGATGCCACTCGCTACGACCACTGGTGGTACGAACAACTCGAGGATGCAGTGACGAACACGCCCGCAGTCGGCCAGAGACGACTGTTCGTCCCCTGTGAGGATGACCGTCTGTACTGTCTCGAGTGGGACCCCGATGAGCAACCCGGGCTCTAGCGGCTTTTCAAAATCCTTGAGATTTGTGTTCACATATCATGCCGTCGTCCCCCACTTTCACTTTCACCCTCCTGTTAACGAGGGTTTATCAGGGGTCCCGCACAACGGAGGAGTATGCCAGAAGCTGATCTCGAGGAACTCCCCGGCGTTGGACCGGCAACCGCAGACAAACTCAAAGACGCAGGCTACGATTCGTTTGAAAGTCTCGCCGTTGCGTCCCCCGCAGAGCTGTCGAATACGGCCGACATCGGTGACTCAACGGCTGGTGACATCGTCCGTGCAGCTCGTGACCAGGCCGACGTCGGCGGCTTCGAGACCGGTTCGACGGTGCTCGAGCGGCGAAACAAGATCGGCAAACTCTCCTGGCACATCGACGAGGTCGACGACTTACTCGGCGGCGGCATCGAGAGTCAGTCGATCACGGAAGTCTACGGTGAGTTCGGCTCGGGGAAATCACAGGTTACCCACCAGATGGCTGTCAACGTCCAGTTGCCACAGGACGTCGGCGGGCTCCATGGCTCGTGTATTTTCATCGACAGCGAGGATACGTTCCGCCCCGAGCGGATCGACGACATGGTTCGGGGCCTGCCCGACGATGCGATCGCAGCCGCCCTCGAGGACCGCGATATCGAGGGATCACCGGACGACGAGGCCGCACTCGAGGAACTCGTCGACTCTTTTCTCGAATATATCCACGTCGCGAAGGCCTTTAATTCGAACCACCAGATGCTGCTTGCAGAGAAGGCAAAGGAGCTTGCAAGCGAACACGAAGAGTCGGAGTATCCCGTCCGTCTGCTCTGTGTCGACTCCCTGACCGCTCACTTCCGGGCGGAGTACGTCGGCCGTGGCCAACTCGCCAACCGCCAGCAGAAACTCAACAAACATCTCCACGACATCGACAAGGTCGGCAACCTCTACAACGCCGCCGTCATCGTCACCAACCAGGTCACCTCGAATCCGGATGCCTTCTTCGGCGACCCGACGAAACCCATCGGTGGCAACATCTTGGGTCATAAGTCCACCTTCCGAATCTACCTTCGCAAGTCCAAAGGCGACAAACGGATCGTCCGACTGGTCGACGCGCCGAACTTAGCCGACGGCGAGGCCGTTATGCGCGTCGAAGACAAGGGGCTAAAGCCTGAATAACGGATCGTCTGAGGCCGGTCAGTCTTCGGTCGTCGTCTTTGCTTTCTCGAGTTCGCCCTGGTAGATTTCGGCTCCGTCCTGGGCGACCTTTTCGGCGAGGACCGCACATTTGACCCGCATCGGCGAGATGTCGACACCGAGCATGTCGATGATGTCGTCACGGTCCATCTCCTGTAGTTCCGCGATCGTTTTACCCTGCAGATCGCTCGAGAGCATGCTCGCGGAGGCCTGACTGATCGCACAGCCGTCGCCGGTAAAGGCGACTTGCTGGATGGTCTCCTCGTCGTCGGCGAGTTTGACGTCGATACGAATCTCGTCGCCACACATCGGGTTTTCGCCGATGTGGGTGAAGGTTGGATCCTCGAGTTCCCCGTAGTTGCGGGGATTTTTGTAGTGGTCGAGGATCTGCTGTCGGTACATATCCGAGCCCAGTGCCATTGTTATGGCGAGATACGGGCGTGTGCTCCAAAAGGGTTCCGGGGGTGCTGACTGGACGGAATCGAAACCAGTTGTTTCGGTCCGCGGTTTGGCGGCATATCTGAACTGGTTTCGGTTACGGGGTCAGCATTCCGTGCGGTTGCGCCGACAGGGGCGGATACCGCCGCAAGAGGTTCGTTTTGTTCCGGATAGTGTCGGGTCAACGCCACGTCTCGAGTGACACAGCGTCGGCTTCGCACATCGATATCCACTTCCCGTCGCAGGTGAGGTCGGCGATAACGAGCCGTCGCTGCCCGTCGGCCTCATCGATTGCCGCGACGATCTCGTGATCGTCGGTCGATCGGTGTCCGACCGCTCCCACGTTGGGTGTCATAGGTGAAAGTTGCTCCCGTATGGTTAAGAATATTTCGAAGTTAGCCGTTCCGGTGAAACGAATGGGTAGCTAATCCGTCGTTATCGAGACGTATTGTCTCAAATAACGGCAAAGACTACGGGTATCTCCGACAGGGATTTGTTCACAGGGGTGGCCTGCTCGAGTCAAACGGATCCGAAAACTGTCAACAGAACCTCACGACTCTCACTCGTCGCTCGTGAGTGCGCTCGTGATGCCGTCGACCGGGCGATCCGGCGTGACATCCTCGAGTTCTTCGGGGAGGCCGAGTTGGTACTCTGTGCCGTTTTCTCGAACGGAGGTGCGACCGCGGTGGACCGAGACGTCACCGTTTAAGTGAAGTCGGACGGCCTCGAGCAACGCGTCGGCCTCGAGGGGTTGGCCGCGGCGTTTGATCTCCTCTATGTCGGCGTCGTCGGGGACGTCGAACGCACGCTGGGCGATGACCGGGCCCTGATCTAAGTCGGTCGTCACGTAGTGGGCGGTGACGCCGGCGATCCGGACGCCTTCTTCGATCGCTTGCCGGTAGGCTTCGGCACCGGGGAACGCTGGCAGAAGCGAGGGGTGGATGTTGATAATCCGATCCTCGTATCGGAAGACGACGTTTGGGCTCAAAATTCGCATGTAGCGAGCAAGGACGATGAGGTCGGCGTTGTACTCAGCCAGGAGCTCGAGAAGTTCCTCTTCGTTTTGTTGGCCGCCCTCGTCGCCGATGTCGTGAAACGGGACGCCGTAGTGTTCGGCCAGCGGCTTAAGATCGTCGTGGTTGCCGATGACGACGCCGATGTCGGCACCGAGGTCGTCGTTGGCCCACGCTTCGAACAGCGCTTCGAGACAGTGGCTTTCTTTCGTGACGAGGACGGCGATCTGTTGGGTCTCGCGGTCGGCGGGAAACCGGACCTGTACGTCGAGTCCCAGATCGTCGCCAAGGTCGTGGAGGTCGGTTCGTAACTTCTCTTCGGTACAGACCATCTCGCTCGTATCGACCGCGAGATACATCCGGAAGACGCCATCACGAACCGCCTGATCTAAGTCCTCGATGTTGATTCCACGCTCGAACAGGAGGCTGGTCACGCGAGCGACCAGTCCGGTGTCGTCCTCTCCGATCACGGTAATTTCGGTTACATCGGTTGTCATCGACACCACCTCCGCTCGAACGTCAGTCGATTCATCAGTACGCATCTCACTGTACGAGCGGTGAAAAATCCTGCTTTCCGG
>LKMM01000180.1 GCA_001563885.1 Natrialbaceae archaeon B1-Br10_E2g27 | reverse complement strand
TAAAAGGTCGCCCGTGCCGACTTCTCGCCTATGTTTGGAGGAGGCGGCGGACTCAACCCGCGCAAGATGGAACAGATGATGAAACAGATGGGTATCGATGTCGAAGATATCGAAGCTGAGGAGGTCATCATCCGAACCGACGAGTACGACCTCGTCTTCGACGACGCCGAAGTCACCAAGATGGATGCCCGCGGCCAGGAGACCTACCAGATCATCGGCTCACCAGAACAGGTCGAGGCTGGTGCCGCCGGCGGGGCGGCTGACGCCGGAAGCGACACCGGATCCGCGATTCCCGATGACGACATCGAACTCGTCGCAACCCGTGCGGAAGTCAGCGAAAAGAAAGCCCGCGAGGCGCTGGCGGCAAACGACGGCGACCTTGCCGCGGCCATCGCCGACCTCGAGTGAGTGTGGCGTGACAGACGCAAAGAGCGATATCGATAGCACCGGCGTTGCTACGGACCAGTCGCCGGTGTTGCTCGTCCGCGGCGATCGCGAGTTTCTGGTCGAACCCGGCGAGGAGATGGGTACCGACTTAGGCGTCCTCGAGGTACCAGCGGACGTCGAACCCGGCGACACCGTAGAGACCCATCTCGGGGACGCGTTCGAGGTCCGTCGCCTGCGCGGTCCCGACCTCTTTCATCACTTCGAACGGACGGGCGCGCCGATGGTCCCCCGCGATATCGGTCTCGTGATCGGCGAGACCGGTGTTTCCCAGGGAGACTGCGTGCTCGACGCCGGCACCGGGACGGGCGTGCTCGCAGCCTCGATGGCGCGGGTGGGCGCGTCGGTCGTTACCTACGAGCGCAACCCCGAGTTCGCCGAGGTCGCCCGCGAGAATATGACCTTTGGCGGCGTGAGCGATTCGGTCGAGGTCAGAACAGGCGACCTAGCCGAAGCAATCGACGAACTCGAGCCCGCGTCGTTCGACGTGATGACGCTCGATACCGGCGACGCAGCCGATATCGTCACCCACGCCCCCGACCTGCTGGTCCAGGGTGGGTTTCTTGCAGTCTACAGTCCGTTCATCGAGTCGAGCCGTGCAGTCGTCGAGGCTGCCCGCGAGGCCGACCTCGCAAACGTCCGCACCCGCGAGACGATCCAACGAGAGATGCAGTTCGACGACCGAGGCTCGAGACCCACGACCGCTCCGGTCGGTCACACGGGCTATCTTACCATCGCCAGAAACGTGTAGCCGTGACCGAGAAGCTACCGAGTATCACGAGATGGCTGCGACCAACGGAAGCACTTCCGAACTCCGAGAGGCTAGTACTCCGCCAAGCGTCGACTGATGGGTCGAACCGACACCCGCCGACTGGTTCGACCCATCAGTTCAGGCTTGCCAAAGCACTAGCGCTTCTCGAGAAGTCGGTACGAACCGATTCCCTCGCGAAACCTGTGGTTTCGCTCAACAGGAAAAGGCAGGCAGTCCCCCCGACACGCACCGCGAACGGCTCTGCCGTGAGCGGGCCGACGAGTGGCCCGGAGCGTAGCGGAGGGAAACGAGGAAGCTTTTGATCAACCTTTTACCGAGGGACATCGCGCTGTGTGGCGAAGCCACCTGCGCGATAGACCGCAGCGTAAAAGGTTGTTAGTTATCGTCTTCGCGCCATTTATACTCACAACTCGAGCAGATGAAAAACCGGGTTTCAGACTCGTCTGCGGCGCGGATCTGTTGCATGTACCAGTAGGCCCGGTCGTGGCCACATTCGGGACAGCGGGCGTCGGTTTCGGGTAAGGAGGTTTCTTCTGAGGATTCGATAATCTCGCTTGCTTCCTGGCTGTCGGTGACGGTATACTGTTCGGTGTCACCTTTCGGTTTCGTAAATCCACAACTGCCACACTCCCAGATGCCGTCGTTGGCTTTCATCATCGAGCCGCATTCGTCGCAGAATTCCATCGTATCCGGGCTACGTCGGGCGAACAACTTAAGTAACGCGCTTGGACCGGCTATCCTTCCCCTTCCGACTGGAACGGCTCGCCGACGGCTTCCCGCGGGAGGTGGTTGTGAAGTTCGGCCGTCACGTCGCTTGCCGTCTCGAAACGCTCGGCGTCGCTTTTGGCGACCAGCGAACCGAGGTTTCGTTCGCCGTCGGCGAGCAACAACGTAACGTCGTCGAACTCGGCAGCGGCTGTTTCGACACGAATTGGATACTCGAGGCTCTCGAACGTCTCCCCGAGTTCGTTGAGTTTGCGCTCTCTGCCCATACTGGGTGGACACCTCGAGACGGCTTGTAGTTCGTTGTGGGTGTGGCTGACACTCACGTGTATCAGACGCAAGTCGGAATCCTCATCGGCCATCGTCTCGAGCGTATACATATGGGGATAGGCCGTCGGGTCGTCGCGCAGTTTCTGGTCGACCGGCGGGTCCTGACGCTGGCGTTTGCACGAATGGCCGACGGCGTTGGCAACTCGTTTCTAATCATCGTGATCCCCCTGTTCATCGCGAGTGATGCGGTCGGTGGTGCAACCTTCGGCCTCGAGGAGGCGATGATTATCGGGATCGTGCTCTCGTTGTTTGGCATCGTAAACAGCAGTTTTCAGCCGTTCACCGGGCGTTTGTCCGACCGAGTTGGGCGGCGCAAGCCGTTTATTCTGGTTGGGCTCGGCGGGTTGACGGTGACGAATCTGGCGTATCTGTTCGCGGAGTCGTACACCTCGTTGCTGGTGATTCGGGGGCTGCAGGGCCTGAGTGTCTCTTTTATCGTCCCGGCGTCTGTCGCGCTGGTGAACGAACTGGCGACGACCGGGGATCGAGGTGGGAACATGGGGGTCTACAACACGTTTCGGCTGATAGGGTTCGGAGCCGGGCCTATCGGTGCGGGTGCGGTCGTCAACCTCGGGCCCTATACGCTGCCTGCGGGCGTGACCATCAGTGGATTTGATGCTGCCTTTTACGTCGCTGCGATTACCGCCGCGCTCAGTTCGGTGCTCGTGACGATCCTGGTCAGCGACCCCGACGGGACGAGTGCCAACGCGGGTGCTGATCTCTCGATTGCGATTCGAGATCCGACCGGAAAACGCCTGCTGGACCCCATCTTCACCCTTGGCGTGGTGTCGCTGTTTATGGCCGCTGCGATTGCGCTGTTTGCGACGATCCAGCCACAGGTCAACGCCCGTCTCGAGCAGGGATCGACCTGGTTCGGTCTTCAGTTTGCTGCGTTTATCCTCGCACAGGTCCTCCTCCAGACACCGATCGGGCGGGCCTGTGATCGGTACGGTCGGAAACCGTTTATTCTCGGTGGCATGCTCCTGTTGATCCCCTCGACGCTGGTCCAGGGCTTTGTTGTGACGTCCGAGACGATGCTTCTCGCCCGGTTGATCCAGGGTATCGCAGGAGCGATGGTTTTTGCACCTGGTCTAGCACTCGCTGGTGATCTTGCGGGCGCAGGCGAATCCGGTTCGAAGCTCTCGATTCTCACGATGAGTTTCGGCTTCGGGCTGGCGGTCGGCCCGCTCGCTTCCGGCGCGTTGATTGGTTACGGCTTTGCCGTTCCCTTCGTGTTCGGAACCGTCCTCGCCGTCGTCGGATCGATTCTGGTCTATACCCAAATCGAGGAGACCCTCGAGACGTACACACCACTGCCGATTCCGACGTTCGGTGATGACTGAGCAAAACTGGTATCGCTGGATACCGCTCGCACGTCCGGACGCAACGCAAAAGTAGGACATCCGCATACGCTTGATTGATGACGCTTTCGGAGGAGGCCACAGAGCGGTTGGCCGACGTGGTGGAGCTACAGCCGACGAAAAACGCCGAACTCCAGGAGCGGTGGGGGTTAGAAAGCGGCAGCGACGTCCACCAGTATCTCGAGAACGAACTGGGCGATTACTACTTTCGTGACGACAACAGCTTAATTCGCGCGACCAGCGAGGCCGCCGAGTTGGTCGACGTCGAGCCGGGAATCGAGAGCGATCCGGACGCCGGGGGTGTCCCCTCCCGAATTCGCGTCCCAGAACTTCACGTCCAGATCGTCGATGTGCTCGCCGGTCCGGACGAACGCTCAGAGAGTGTCGTCTCGGTGTTACACAAACTCAGAGACGAGTTCGACGTCGACCCCGAGGCCGAAGACGTCCGCTCGGGCCTACAGAGCCTTCGCCGGAAGGACGTCGTCGAGGTCGAGTACCGAACCGTCCCGACGTTTCGGCTGGCGGTCGAACGCGACGCCCTCGAGGTCTCAGTCGCCGACTAGTACTCTGCCAAGCGTCGACTGATGGGTCGAACCGACACCCGACGACTGGTTCGACCCATCAGTTCAGGCTTGCCAAAGCACTAGAGGCTCTCTGACCGGAGTTGTCTTCGATGCATCTCACTCACTGGCCAGGTCGGCGTTGCCGACGTCGTCTCTCGAGCAGCCGCTTACAGCCAACTCCAGGCCCTCCCTCGATCGGCCAGCCACGTATTCGCCAGGCTGGTGGTTCCGGTTCGAACTCCCCACAGGAGCCGGCACACTCGGTTGCCGTCTGCCCGCGGTCGTTCGCCCGGCAAAAGGGAAGTGCCTGCATGCCGTCGGTTGCGCGTAACTCGAAGTGTCGACAGTCGGGCCGCATGGTGTCGACGTACGACCGCCAGCCACGTTCGTAGGCCCGTTCGGCGATCTCGAGGCGTGTCGTCGCCTTCGCGTTCGGGTCGACGTACTCGAATTGGGCGGCTGAAACGTCCCGACCCGAGCCGGATGGTCGCTCGAGGATTCGCGTTCCCGGCGTCTCGACGGCCAGGCTCCGAGGATACCACTCGACGCTCGCAGAGAGGGCGTCGGGCTCGAGCGCGAGGACGCCGGCTTCGACCGGGAGTCCCTCGAAGAGCGCCGGCGAGGCGAGGCCGTCAGTCTGGCGTGTCGCCACCCAGACCTCGTCTGCAAGCGCCATCGCGACGTCGTACTCGAGTTGGGAGGCCAGATTGCGGGCGGCACTGGCGTCGAGGTCGGGTTTGTTTTCGATAGCGACGATCCGCTCGAGCCAGTCGGGGTAGGCCCATTTGCGTCTAATCTCGATGCGATTGGCGCGTTTTCGTGTCTCTACAATCCCGCGGTCGGCGGCCTCGTGGATGGCCTCGCGGACGTATCGCCACGGATAGCCAGGATGTGGGAGTTCGTCGCGATAGAACGCCCACTCGGTGGGGGCGTGTCGGAGGACGTAAAGGAGGGTGCCGTCGAGTCGGTCCGGGCCGAAGTTCGCCCGCCTGTGAAGGCCGTCGGGATCGCACTCGAGGACGATCGTATCCCAGCGTCGCCGTTTGGTCCCGAGTTGTCGGGCGACGATGACCGCTGTGTCACGTTCCCCCTCGAGTGGCCACTCCCGTTCGGCCCACCGACAGCACCGAAGTTCGAACCCAAATTCTGCCGTATACCGGTCCACACCTCTCGTTGTCCTCGGGAGCAAAAAAGTGCTCCCCGAGGCGAGCGTGTGGATGTGGCTGCTTGCGTGCCAGTAGCGAGGCTCACGTTGCTTGGAGTTGTGAGGCTCACGTCGCTTCGATCGATTCCGTG
>LKMM01000179.1 GCA_001563885.1 Natrialbaceae archaeon B1-Br10_E2g27 | reverse complement strand
TCCTCGAGGTGGCCATCGCCCGACGAGATCGACTCGGTCGGCAGCGAGGGAAACACAGAGCCCAGATCGATCGATTCGCTTCCGAGGACGGCAAAGCCGGCGAAGATCGTCAGGAAGCCGACGAGGGCGGTTGGGGTAATAGACTCTCCGAGGATGATCGCACCGCCGATGGTGGAGACGACGGGCACGACGTAGAATACCAGGTTTGCCCTGATTGCACCGGTCGAGTCGAGTAACTCGAAGTAAGCGATGTAGGCAAGCACGCCCGCGATCAGGCTGACGTATGCAAGCGCGACGACTGCACCCCACGTCCAGGAGATCGCAGCCGTCGACTCGCCCATTGCAAACGAGAGTCCGTGTGAGAGTGCTGCGGCGAGGGGCAAACCCCACGCGATGCGAACCGTGCTCGTAAGCGTCGCCTCCGCCCGGCGAATAAGGACCGCACCGAAAGCGGCGCTGACGGCACCGGCAAAGAGAATCGCCCGGCCCAGCGCGTCACCGCCGACCAGCGCCGCGGGATCGGGACTGACGACCAGGGCGACACCGACCAGTCCGAGGACCATCCCGACCCCGCCGCGGGCTGACAGTCGCTCCGAAGAGAGCAAGACGGCGGCAAAGACCGGCGTCAGAATCGGGTTGAGACTGAAGACGATGGCCCCGACCGCGCTGGTGGCGTACTGCTGGCCGACGAACAAAAGCGCGTTCGAGAGCCCGATAACGAGTACGCCCGTCGCGACGATACCGAGCAGATCGCCCCCCGTCGAGGGAACTAGCTCCTCGCGCGATCGGGTTACAAGCACATACGCCAACAAGACAGCAGCGGCGACATCGAACCGGAGCGCAACGAACAGCAACGGCGGGAAGTACTCGAGTCCGGCTTTCGCCGCGACGAACGTCCCGCCGAAAAACAGACTCGAGAGGACAAAGAGCGCGGCGGTCCGTCGGTCCATCATCGACTCACCTCACGTACGTCCACCAATTTCGGTGAAAAGAAAATGGACACAACGTATTTTACCAAACTCATCGTATACTCGAGTAGGACTTACGCCCGTATAGTTTCGTTCAGAAATCGTTTCACGGGACACAATCCCCGGTATGGATCGGAAACGACTTGCGGGAGGAAAATCGTTCGAGAGACGCTGTGGTTTTCACACCCTGAAAAAATTTCACAGTACGAAAGCTTTTGTGGACAGGGACCGACGAGTTGGTATGGAATCGGCGTTAGAGGAGATCGAATTTCTCGCGCTGTCGTCGAACCGCGTGGAGGTACTGCGATTGCTTTCACAGCGACCACACACCCGCTCGGAACTGGCCGACGAAACCGGCGCTTCCCAGGCGACGCTCGGACGAATTCTTACGGATTTTGCCGACCGGTCGTGGATTCTCCGTGAGGGCAGTCAGTATACGGCGAGCCCAACGGGCAAACTCGTCGCCGCTGGATTTACTGATTTACTCGAGATTATCGAAACCGAAAGCCGACTGCGTGATCTCGTCGCGTATCTTCCCACCGAAGAACTCGAGTTCGACCTTCGGCGACTGGCCGACGCGACGATCACGACTCCATCTCGAACGCGACCGAACGCGCCGCTCAAGCGGTTGCTCGAGTTGCTCGAGGGGGCCTCGACGGTCCGGACGGTCTCGCATGCGTTCAACGAACAGACGCTGACGGTGGTCGACGCCCAGACGTCGGCCGGCGAGCAGTCTTTTTTCGGCGTGTTCTCGCGGGCGGCAATCGACGACCTCGCCGAAGAGGCCGAGTTGCGTCGCCACCTAAAGCGGGTCGTCGCCTCCGAGGGGGCAACCGTCGGCGTCGTCGAGGAGGTCCCACTCGCCGTGATGACCGTCGACGACATTGTTTACCTCCTGTTGCGCGACGACCAGGGAATTTTGCGTGCTTCGATCGATACTGACGATCCAGCGGTGCGTTCGTGGGCCGAAGAGACGATCGACACCTACCGCGACCACGCCGAGGAGCTTACAGTTGAGGACGTATTATAAGAGTGATACTTCCGTACAAGTCTGTGTGACAATTTTGGTCTCCGAAGTGTGAGAGCCATTTGCAGGCGGTCTGCCAGTACAAACCGCAGTCGACTCGAGGGTCGTTAGGTAACACCCAATTAGAACGCCGGGGGATCGATCTCGAGTGGGTCGGCCGCTCCACAGCCGTGTTCATAGAGGAGAACGCTCGACTGGTTGCGGTCGGCGGGCGAATCGATCGTCTCGCGTGTCACTTCCTCGTCGATCCGGTAGAAATTGATGTGTGTAAGCCTGTCCCCATCGTCTTCCCACTCGGTGCAGTAGTGGGTGGCGAGTCGTTCGGCTGTTCCCGATGGGTCGTCTCCATCTACGGACGACATGTAAAACCGTTCCCGGTAGGTATCAAATTGGTGCTGTAGCTCCCCGTCAGGTCGATCGTAGCGCAGTTTGCGGTCGTTGTAGACGTCGAGGTGGGCTCCGTTGGCCGTTTTCGCTGCGAACACGTAGTACCGGTCGGTCTCCCGGGGTTCCGGGGCGAAGATCGACCACTCGGTCTGGTGGTCGACGAACCCCGTTACTGCCCGCTCGGTCGTCTCGAGTGGACCATCTGTTCCGGCGAGGCCGCCAGCCGAAAAGGCCGAAACGAGCGCGAACACGATGAAAAGAGAGATAGCGAACCCGATGAGACGCCGGCGTGACTGTACGAGGGTTCGAGGGCCACTGCTGGTCCCGACTGTCGTGTACGGAATTGCGGTGGCGAAGCCAACGACTCGAGCCCGCAAGTCGTCGATCCGCAGTACTCGGCCGGTGGGCCATGCGTTCTGAAGTTTGTGAGTCAGTCGGGCGGCATCGTCCCAGAACGACGCCTGTAAGAACAGGATTACCCCTGCGATTGCGACGAACGCGAACGCGCCGATGCGGACGGTCAGGCCAAAGGAGAGATGGACGCTCATAAACAGGACGACGAGGAGCGTCCGCGGGCGGCCACGGGCGAAGACGAGGAGCCACGCCGACAGTAGCATATAAAACCAGAGGCGGCCACCCATTTCGAGCAGCGCCGGAACGACACGGAGGAGATCGCCGAACAGGAACGTGATGTGATCAAGCCCGAGGACGATCACGGCCGCCTCGCCGGTGTGCCAGCTCTCGGCGGCAGTTTTGTGATAGCCGTTGACGACGTACATCGTAATCATCTGGCCGAGAAGCAACGTCGACCCTACCGAGGAAACAGCCGCTCTCGGCAGCTGATCGGCGTGGAGTGCATCGATCGACCACCGTTCGCCGAGTGGAAGGAAAATCGACCAGAACAGCAACCACGCAAACAGCGTATCGGCGTAACTCAACACCAGGACGTTGCGAAGATCGAGCGAGACAACGAAGACGAACGTCAGCATGGTCGCGACTCGTGTCCGATAGCCAACGAGTAATGCGAGCGCGACCAACGCGTGGAAACCGAACAGCGCCGCCGTTACCCTGGGCGACCCCGAGAGGGCGTACACCGACAGCGTCTCGAGTGGCAGCGGCTCGGCGGCGAGCGACCGCGGGACGACGCCCGCATCGGTATAGAAGTACGTGAGGCGTCGTGCTCGCAACCCGAGGTCGGCGAGGACGAGAAGTGAAACTGCAATTCGAAACGCCGCGAGCGAGCGCGTATCGACCCGCACACAGCCACGAAGATACCTGGCAACCGCCGATGTAACCCCGGCGGCTCGTCCGGCTGACCCCATCTTCTGGGGGCAATCGTCGAACCGTAATACGTGTTGTCGTTTCCATCATCCAACGACCTCCCTCGAGGCTGGGCTTTCCGGAGACGACGAGTGACACCGAACCGATCACTCGTATTCTGGACCATCGACGTGGACGGTCCGCGGTTCCGATCCGGTCAGCCAGAGAACGTACTCCTGTTCGTCGTCGCTCGGGTTGACGTCACGGTGGACGACCTTCGGCGGGATGTGGAAAAACGAACCGGCAGTGACTAGTTTCCGTTCCTCACCCAGATCGACATATCCCTCGCCGGCGATTACGTACCCGAAGACATCGTTATCGCCATGATGGTGCCAACTGGACTCCATCCGTTCGGTCGCATGGCCGTAGATCTGTTGGACAGCCGCCTCGGGTGTTGGCGTCTGCCGAACGAGGTTCTCGAGAGAGTCAGCGGGGACGAGGTCGTCCTGGTCGACGACGGTCGGTTGTCGATCAGTTGGGAGCGGCATCTCCGCACGGTACATCGGGGGCCCATCGCCGACCAGCGCGAGCAAAACCACCGGTTCGGTTCCAGCCAGATCCGCCGGCCGGTAGATGGTTTCAGCAGGAACGTAAACCCAGTCGCCGGCATCGGCGCTTACGCTGTCGGTCGGTCGCGGGCCGTACTCGAGGTCGAGACGCCCCTCGAGGACGTACCCATAGGCGTCACGCTCGCCGTGGTGGTGCCACTCGCCTGCCGATCCCGTAAGCCGGGCCCGGAGGAGTATCGTTCGGTCGGTCTCGAACGCGATATCCCAGATCATCTCCGAGGGAGCGCCCGTGGCTCGCTCGAGGTCAGCTGATAGACAAACCGTAACGGAAGGTGTAGACGGCATGTAAGAGACCAATGGAAGCAATCGACACAAGCGTTTCTGCGTTCCGCTGTAGGTCGCTGATACTGCCGAAGTCCAGTCAGTACACACCCAATCGCGTCTCGTGGCCCGTCGATGCCGACGACGGCCGCTACTCGCGGGTCACTCCGTTCCACGCTCTCCGGTCCGAGGGCCCCCGCTGGTCGCCCTCGTGACTCGAGTGCGGTCAGTGTGTGAACCGTGTTGTCCGATAGTATGAGAAAGCGAATTGGTCGGACTCTATCAGTGGAAACCAGAGATAGCTGTAGCCAGTTCAGGTGAAAACCCGCCACTCGCCGTCTTCTCTGGCGACGAAGTGTTCGGCTTCTTCGTCTCCCGCACCGTCGTATTCGATGTCGACTTCTACTTCGGTGAGGTCTTGATCGAGAAGATCGTCCTCGTCGATATCTGCGTCTTCAAGTGCGCCTGCAACGATTGGCGTTTCGTCGTACGAAATCTCCTCTAGTTCACCAACTTCGGTTGCGTCAATATTTGCTAGCTCGAGATCGCCTTCTTGTTCTGCTCCTTCTCCGTCTGCGCCTTCGACCGGATACATTGGGCCTTCAGTGTGAAGCAGCGTATTTCTGTTTTCCTCTCCAGTGACTTCATAAAACAGTACAGCGGCTTCTTCTGGACTGTCTGGGCTCTCGACATCGCCGGAGCTTCCACCGCCGTTGCCATTGTCACCGAGACAGCCAGCAACCAGAGCCGTCGCCGCTGCACTCGTTCCCACGAGGAAGCGGCGTCGGTTGGTGTGTCGACTCGATTTGGTTTCAATCCCACGGTCGTCTGCAGTTAGTTTTTCACGCATAGTTGAAATGCATACGAGTACCGGTAGCTGTCGTCTGTGCAGGACAGTTCCCCCACTCGAACATCACCGGTGGTGATTGTTGTAGACGGAGTTAATATAACATCTACGATTT
>LKMM01000178.1 GCA_001563885.1 Natrialbaceae archaeon B1-Br10_E2g27 | reverse complement strand
TCGACCGACACCCGACCGGGATCGTAGTCGATCCGGATCGTCTCCGTGACGTAACTCGCGGAGGCCGAATCGACGCCATCCTGTGATTCGGCGATCTCTTCGAGGATGGCCTCGCAGGTCGCCGAGTAGGTGCCGTCGATCCGAAGGTAGGTTCGCTCGAGTCCCTCCTCAATGCCCGGATTGGCGTCGCAAGCCCGGGCATCACCCTCCGATAGTCCTTCCCCGAGTTCCTCTGCAACCGCCTGGCAACCACCCGAGCAAAACGCCGGCGCTGTGTCTCCGTCGCCGACGCTCGAGCCACAGAGCACACACCGTCCGGTCGTATCCTGCGCGGGCACTACACAACAGATGCGCGCTCGAGGACAATTAAGTGACCGACCACACCCCGAGTGACCACCCAGCCTGCGGATGGCGCGCGCTGTCGGTCGCCCGAACC
The DNA here is from genome assembly GCA_001563885.1 of Natrialbaceae archaeon B1-Br10_E2g27. Classification (GTDB taxonomy): domain Archaea; phylum Halobacteriota; class Halobacteria; order Halobacteriales; family Natrialbaceae; genus Natrarchaeobaculum. Next base: position 5,108 of record LKMM01000178.1, on the reverse strand, counting down.
CCAGTGAGGGCGACCGACGACGCCGTGCGAGGGATGAGAACCGCAGCGACCGACGGCGGCGCATGCGCCGCGAGGGAGCGAGGATCGCAATCGGCTGGGGAGGACGTGGTTTCTCCGTGTGTCCACGATAGCAAGACAGCGTTTGATAAGCCTCAGGTCAAGCTACAAACTCCGAGTTTGACAAACTACACGTCAAGCTACGAGCTACGACCGACAAACCAATCAACACCGATAGGAGAGACATCCATCAGCGTCCCCATTATTCGGCGAGCACCTCGTCGCCCTCCGTGGGGGACGCTTCGCTCTCGACGATCGACTTCTTCCACGTGCCGCGGGTGAACCACGCGACGGCAGCGAGTGCCCCGACGACATCACCGAGGACGACCGCCGTCCAGATACCGACCGTCCCCCACTCGAGGACGAAAATCAGGATGTACGCTGTGGGAAGCCGAACGAGCCAGAGGCCGAAGACGGCGAACGCGAGTGCCGTTTTCGTGTTGCCGGCTCCGCGGAACGCCCCGAGGACGACCTGCATCACACCCATGAAGACGAACGCGACGGCAGCGAACTGGAGGTAGGTCACCCCATACGCCATCGTCTCTGCGCGGCCGGGCGCATCGGCCATCAGAAACACCGAGACGAACGGCTCAGGGACGAGGAAGGCAACGACGCCCGCGACGAGCATGATCGCCCCGATGACGCCACTTGCTATCCACGTTCCTCGTTCCGCCCGATCGGGCTTTTCGGCACCGAGATTCTGCCCAACGATCGCATCCATCGCCTGGCCCATCCCCAGCGCCGGCAGGAATACGAGCGAAATCAGTCGGTTGCCAAGCCCGTAGGCCGCGACGACCGCCGGCGGGAAGGTGACGACGATGGCCGTCATCGCCACCAGTGCAAGCGCCGTCATCGACTGCTCTAAGGCCGTTGGCGTCCCCAGGCGAACGATCTCGGTGACGTACTCCCAGCGAGGGCGGAGGTGCTCGAGTTCGATCGTCGGCCCCACCTGGGTGTAATAGAGCAGGTAGAAGGCGATGGCCGTCGCCACGCCCCGGGAGATGACAGTCGCCACGGCTGCGCCAGCGACCTCGAGGCGCGGGAATGGGCCGACGCCGAAAATAAACAGCGGGTCGATAACGAGGTTGATGATGACGCTTACGAACATCACGAACATCGGGGCGCGGGTGCTGCCGTAGCCGCGCATGAGTGCGACGAAGACGTAGAACCCGAAAACGAAGGGCAACCCCAAAAAGAAGATCCGAAGATAGTCGGCTGCAAGTGGGATAATCGCCTCCTGGGTCGCGGGGTCACTCGGCAAGAGCGCAAGCATCGGGTCGGTCACAACATAGCCGACAACACCCAATGTGACGGCAATCACCGAGATGATCGACAGCGTCTGCCCGGCGATCAGGCCACCGTCGCCGCTCCCGGCACCCGTATGCTGGGCGATCAGAATTGCTCCCGCAGTGGTAAAACCGGCTCCGACGGCGATCAGCAAAAACAGCAAGGGAAAGGCGAGACTTACCGCACCGACGGCATCGGGCGAGAGCGCACCGAGCCAGAAGGTGTCGCCGACGTTGTAGGCGACCTGCAACAGCTGGATGACCACGAGCGGCCACGCCAGCATGAACATCGGCCGAAGAAGCGACCCATCAGTGAGGTCACTGTCAGCCGACTCCACACCGGAGGGCATACCCCTACCGAGTGGCTGGCACTACTTGATCGCTCGTGAGATATGGTATCTCAACACACACGAGGTCGCCCGTTTTGACGACACCAGAAACTCACCACAGCAATGAATACGCTGGCCAGTTGATCTGTATCTATGTCGAACCGTCCGAGATGGTCCTCCAGGCCAACCGACACACAATCGCCCGACTCAACACTCGGCAGACGACGCGTTCTCTCCGCCAGCGCAGTGGCCGCCTCGCTTGCAATCGCCGGCTGTCTCGACGACACCGCCGAAGACGACAACAGCGGTGACGATGCTGAAGACAGCGACGACGCTGACGCCGATGATAGCGCCGACGATGCCGACCCAGTACAAACCGACGACCCCAGCGACGATCCGGTCGCACTGGTCACAGCCTACCTCGAGGCGGCAAGCGATGGCGACGTAGAGGCCCTATCGGAGTACTCTCACAGCCTCAATCCTCTCGACCCGGCTGCCTGGGAAGAAGACGGCTGGGAGTTCCAGGGTGGCGACGACGCCGAAGACGTCGACATAGCGGACCTCGAGATCGACCTGCGAACGGACGAGGCGTCGATCGAAGACGTACTCGACCTCGAGGGCGCGGAGTTCTGGTTCGGGGATGTCGACCTCGAGGCCGAACTCGAGGGTGAAGAGCTTGCGATCGTCGAGGTCGTCGATGCCACGGACGATGACACACTCACCGAACGGGGTGTCTGGGCACTGGCGACCGAAGACGACGACTGGCGTCTGTTGGTGATGAGCGAGGAACGAGAGATCCCCGACGACCCCGAAGAGGTCTTCGAGGAAGAGCTCATCGACGAGGATCAGGATGTCGTCGCCGAAATCGACTGGGAGTACGACCAGGACACCGGCGACGGCGAGTTCGGAGACGACCTCGAGTGGGCACAGGTCGAGTTTACCGACGAACCAGGTATCGAAGCCGACGCCGTTCGCGTCGAGTCGACGATCGAGGGCGGCGAGTCGGAACTGTACGACCCGGACGGCGAGCCCGGCGGCTGGTCGAACAGTTGGGTAACGATCTCACTGCACCCAGAGGGCGATCAGGTCGTCGTCACCGCAATCAACGACGGCGAAGAAACCGTCGTCCACCGCGAACACTTCGAGCCCTAGAGATCAATCGGCGAGCGCTTCTTCTGGCTCGGCCTCGAGTGTGACCCGCTGAATCCAGAGATCCCCGAACAGTTCGTCTTGCTCGAGGGTCACCTGCCCACGGTGGGACAGAAAGAGCAACGCGAGGTAGGTCATCACGCGCGAGCCACCGACTTCGTCGATTTCGGCATAGAGCACTTCCTCGCGCCCGTTGGCGTAGTGGTCCTCGAGAACGGTTTCGACATCGTCGATGACCGTCTCGATGTCTTCCTCGTGGGTCGTATGCGTGACGTCGTTGCTCGTGGGTTCGTCATCGACCCGGAAGTCATCACCAGCGTGATACTGCAGTTCCTGAAGGCCACGCCCATACCCCTGTGGGGAATCACTCGTATCGTAGGTCCGGGACTCTTTCCACCAGCCTCCCCGTTCGGCAGAGCGCAACTCGCGGACGAGTTCGTCGAGTGTTTCGGGTTTTCCGCGGGCGTGTTTACGCTCGAGGCGACGGTCCATCTCCGCCTCGAGGCTCTCGATGGGGTCGAATCCGGGCGGGTGGTCCTCGACTGTGTCCGTCGGTCCCTCGTCGGCGAACGGTGCTTCCCACGGTGGCAGTTCGTCTTCCTCAGGTTCGTCAGAGGCGAACAGTTCGTCGCTTTTCATCCGCAAGAGGACACTCGCATAGAAAAGCGCCCGGCCGGAAGTTCGCAAATCCCGTTCGTCGAGTGCCTCGAGGAACGTATCGGTCACCCGGACGATGTCGATATCCCAGGGGTCGATCTCGCCGTCTTTGGCGAGTTGGACGAGCAACTCGACAGGTTCGACGTTCTCTTCGTCGTCTTCTGTCTCGTCTGTATCCGTATTCGACTCACCCGTCAGCTTGGATTCCGAAAACTCGAGTGTCGTCCCATCTCGACTCTCGATTTCGGCGCTGTCTTTGCTTGACTCTCCTGGCCGGTCGCGTTCCTCGTGGCCTGCAATATCGAGCGGGATATCGTCTTTTGGGCCACCGCGCTCATCGCTCGAACGCTCAGATCCCCCGGGTTCGTCAGTCATCGGCGGGCACCCCGTTTTTGAGGTCGATGCCGGTGACGGCGCTTATGTTGTCCTGTTGCATCGTGACGCCGATGGCTCGCTGGGAGCGGTCTAGCATCGCAGACCGATGGGAGACGACGACAAACTGGGCGCGGTCGGCGAGTTCTTCGACCATCTGGCCGATCCGTTCGGCGTTGACCGCATCGAGGAACGCATCGACCTCATCGAGTGCATAGAAAGGCGCAGGGTTGTGTCGCTGGATGGCGAAAATAAACGCAAGCGCAGTCAGCGATTTCTCCCCGCCGGACATCGCATCCAGACGCTGAATCGGCTTATCCCCCGGCTGGGCTTTCATCGTCAGCCCACCCTCGAACGGATCGTCTTCGTCTTCGAGATGGAGCGTCCCGGTCCCCTCAGAAAGTTTCTCGAAAATCTCGGTGAAGTGTTCGGAGATCGCTTCGTACGCTTCGATAAAGGTCTCTTTTTTCTGGGCTTCGTACTGGTCGATCCGATCGCGAATCCCCTCAGCTTCCTCGACTAACGTTGCCTTTCCGTCTTCGAGTTCCTCGAGATCCTCTTGAACCTCGTCGTACTCGTCGATGGCGAGCATATTGACCGGCTCCATCGCTTCCATATCAGCTGTCAGCAGCTCGATCATCTCGAGGACAGTGTCGTGGTCGGGGACGGCTTCGGGATCGTACGCGCCGACTTCGGCTTCGAGTGAGTCGATCTCCCACTCGAGATCCGAGATGCGTTCGCGGACGCCCTCGAGTGTGCTCTCTGTGGCGTTGACTCGATCTTGCTGTTGATCGCGGGCCGTCCGGGCCTCCGCGAGGTCGTCTTTGAGGTCGCTTCTGGCCTCTTTGAGCTCCGTTAGCTCTTCTTCTAGATCGGCGACGGCCTCGCGTTTGGCCTCGAGGTCTTCCCGGTTGTCCTCGATCGCCGCCTCACACTCCCCAATGCGTTCTTCGTGTTCGGCTTTTCGGTTCTGGGCGGCCTCGATATCGTCGTGGAGGTCGTCGACCGCATCGGCTGCGTACTCTTTCTCTAAGCCGAGTTCGTTCAGTCTGGCATCGACCTCGTCGATCCGATCCTCGCGTTCCTCGATTTCGGCCTCGAGCGTCTCGATTTCGGCGGTGAGTTCAGGAATCTTCGAATCCGCGAGCTCGGCCTCGAGATCGTCGATATCGGCCTGGATAGCGTCGATCGCTGCAGTCTTTTCGTCGATCTCGCCTGAGATTTCGTTCATGCGCTCGTCGACGGACTCGCGTTCGTC
>LKMM01000177.1 GCA_001563885.1 Natrialbaceae archaeon B1-Br10_E2g27 | reverse complement strand
TCCCGGTCGTCCGTATCCGCACCCTTGATCGCGTCGTAGTAGTCGTTTGCGAAGTTCGTCCCGATCTGGATCAATGCCGCACCGACGAACGCAAACAGTGCCGGAATCGGAGCGGCGACCCCTTCGTGGACGGCGAGTGCCGTCCCCACGATGACGGGCGCTGCTGCCGCTGGCAGCGTCTGGGGCCGGGCAGCCATCACCCACGCTTTCGTCCGCGAAATATCGGCCTGAGCCGTACTCATTTGTTCGGCTATCCGACTCGAGAGAGTGTTAACGTTGGCATTGAGGAGTATCGGAGCCGCTATTGCACACGACGACCGACGAGCAAAGCCGCCACCAATCCAGCGAGGGCGGCGATTGTCGCGGTGACGGCAAAGCCAGGGATGGACTCGTCAGCTTCGGCCACAGCGTCCGTTTCGTCTTCGGCTTCAGGGGCGGATCCATCTTCACCTGCAGCGTCTACTTCGTTTTCACCATCCATCTCACTCGAGTCGTCGCTCGCTGCGAGTGTCACGCCGTCAGGTTCGTCGGCCGAATCGTCGGATTCGTCGCCCCCATCGATATGGACCGTCCCGCTACGTTCGTATGCTGCCTGTGGAAAATCGGTGACGAGTATCGCCGAGGCGTCAGTTGGGTCGACACTTGTCGTCGCGGCCTCGGCGTCGTCGTCGACTATAAGCGTAATCGTGACCGCAGGTTCGCTCGCCCGAGCGCCGTCACCTGGAGGCTCGCGTTCCTGGTCGATCGAGACGACCCCCGCCTCGTCGTCGATCTCGTCGGTTCCGTCGACGGTCGCATTGTCGTCGCCGGCAGCCAGCATCGACTCGTGTTCGACGTCGGTAGCTGTGAGTAACTCCGTGTCGTACTCTATGTCGAACGACAGCCGGTCGATTCCGTTTCCTTGCAGGTCACCGTGTTCGCTGACCACCACCTCGAGTTCGAACTCCTCGCCGGGATCGACGTCGAGTTCGTCGGGTTCGACGATGAAGAAGGTTGCACCGTCGCCGGCCAGTGTTGGCGCTGGGACCAACAGACCGGCGAGCAGAAAGCACGTGAGGACGACTACCAGTTGGTGGCTCCTCATTGCTCTGGTACCTGTAACTCGAGAAGCGGCATCTCGAGAAACGCCGTCTCATACCCCTGGTGGCGGGCGACCTGCGGTGGCGTCTCGGTCTCGATCGTCACCGTATCGCCCGCCTCGAGTTCCGGTACCGACGCGCCATAGTGCAGATCGTAGGTGCCGTCGATCGTCTGCTCGAGGGCCGATTCCTCGAGAACCTCGCCGTCGCGTTCGACCGTCGCCGTCATCGACATATCCGCAAGCGGCACCCGGTTGTACGGTGTTCGTGGTGAAACGAGCAGATACGCCTCCGCTTCGGCCAGCCGGTGATCGGACTCGAGGACCGTTGCGAGAAATCGTGCGTCGCCGCTTTCGGGCAGGTCTTCGGTCACGTCGGGGACATCCCCCTCCTCGGGGTCGACGAGGATCGTCCCCGGATACGCGTCGATTTCGGGGAGTGCAGAGTAGGGAACGGCGTGGTGGTCGTGTTCGTCGTGGTCACCGTGGTCGTGGCCATCGTCGTGGTCGTGCTCATCATCGTGGCCGTCGTGGTCTGCGTGATCGTCGTGATCCTCGTGATCGTGGTTGTGTCCTTCCTCGTGGTCTCCGTGGTCGTCGTGGTCTCCGTGGTCGTGGCCGTCATCGCCGTGGCCGTGCTCACCGTGATCCATCGGCTCGAGTGCGCCCCTCTCGCCCCAGATATCCTCGTCAAAGTACTCGACGCCGCCGACGACCTCGTGTCTGAACTCGTCGTCGTACGTGAATTCGAACGTGGCGGTTGCAGACTCCTCGAGTCGACCCTCGAGGTCGCCGGTGGTCCGTGTCGACAGCGGTGGGAGCGTCACCTCGACGGTGTAGGTTCCGTCTTCTGGGAGGGAAACGTTATCACCGAAGTGAAAGCCCATCTCCTGGGAGATCATCGTCCACGGCGAGACCGGCGAGCCGACCGACTCGCCGTCGCGTTCGACCTGGATCTGTGCACCGTCATCAACCGGCAACACGACCCCCGTCTCGCGGTCCCACACGGTAAACATCATGTGAACGCCGCGGTCGTCTTCTGGATCGGTTCGCTCGAGCGAATCTGCGCCGGTCCCGGCGACGATCCAGAACGGATGTGGATACGACAGCATCGGGGCAACCATCATATCACCGGCCTCGACCGGCTCGAGCATCCGCATTGCCTCCCGATGGGTCGGGACGTACACCGCATCGGGCGGATCCTCGACCTCGAGAAACTCCGGCATGGTCTCGAGGTCGTCCTCGGCCGTATCGTCTGTGTCAGTATCGTCTGTGTCCGTTCCATCAGTGTCGGCACAGCCCGCGAGTGCAAGCACACCGGCTGTGGCTGCTGTGTAGCTCACGAACGTCCGTCGGTTGATTGCGTTGGTCTCTTGCATGAGTATAGTTGTCAGCTCGTTGGATCAGCGCTCGGAAGCGCCCGAAGCGGGCGCGGTGGGATAAGGTAGTTGCCACGTCGGTCGACGAACAGATAGTGCAAAATGCCGTTGTTCGCCGTCGCGACGTCGAGATCGTCACCGTTCATCGCCTCACGGACGCGGACGAAATGGTCGATCCCACGTTGTAAGGCAAGAAAGTGCAGCCCAGGCTGGTCGCCGTCGACGGTGTTGAAATCCCGGCGCAACAACAATGGCTGGCCGTCCTCGCGGGCGCGGGCTGCCTTCTGGGCGTGACCAACAACCCCACCTTCGCGGGCATCGACTTCGGTCGCCTCGATTCGGTCGGTCGTCAACCCGCTCGAGGCACCCAACGCCTCGCCGACGGATCCAGTCAGCTCTTCGTCGGCGTGTTCCGGGCTAAACAGCTTCGAGACGCGCTGGTAGTGATTTTCTTGGTCGAACCACTGGGTGAGGTTGATCGCCATCGAGGAGATATGCTGGGTCGTCCCACCGGCAAACGGGCCGTCTTCGATCGTCACTCGATCTTCGGTCGCCTGGCTGTCGGTAAATCCCGCCCGAAAGCCCATAAAAAAGGGCGCATCCTCGGGAACTGCATCGGGGACGCCGCTTACGTCGGTGTGTTCGGCCGGCAACCCCTCGCCGATGAACCCAGTTCGACGACGATCATCGAGACGGTCGAACACGCCGGTGAGATCGGTCTCGACTTCGAGACCGTTCACCCGGTCGCGTTCGCCAAACAGCCCCGCTTCGGCCTCGAGGACGACCGACGGATGATCGCTTGCAAGATGCAAGAGCGCGTCGAACTCGTCGTACTCGGGAGTTTCGTCGTCTGCAAGCGGTTCGGGTTCGGGCAGATCGACCTCGGCCGGCGACGCCTCGAATCGATCGAAGTACGCCGGCGTGTAGCCGATGGTGAAGACCAGTCCCTCGTGTCCCCACTCGTAGGCCCGCTCGAGCGTTCGCAGGGCTTGCTCGGTGGTCTCGCGGGCCTCGTCGTCGACCTCGGTCTCGAGCGACAGTGCCACGAGAACATGGTGGTCCGGCAACTGGACGTTGCCGTCGTCGTCGCGTGCAAGCGCGTCGTTCCAGGCGTGTTGTCGGTCGGGCAGCGAGGCAGGATTGTCCGTTCCCGATGGGACATCCGGTCCGTCGTCGCTCCCGACTGCATCGAGGCAGGCGCTCAGCGCGCTTGCGCCGCCGACGGCGACGAGCGCCCGGATGTAATCGCGCCGCGAGAGTGCAGACTGATCGGGGAGCGTCACTATTACCGAATGGGGATGGCGTGTTCAAATGCGTTCTTTCACCGACAAACCCTTCTGGTATCTACGACGACTGGTCCCCGCGCACCCACTCGACAAACGCCGTCGCCTCGCTCTCTTCGGTGAAAATCGCCTCGAAATCGCGGGTTACCTCGCCGTCGTCTATCGCCGCGGCGAGATTCGGCCCGAGCGTGTGACTCTCGACTACCTCTCCGTCGTTGTGGGTATGAATCTCGGTCGATTCTGGCTCCTCGAGGTCGCCGACGGCGTCGACAGCCTCGGCGAACGCATCTGTCCCGTCTTCCGTCAATTCCATCGGAACATAGTGGTAGCCGTACTCGTCGACGGACGCTGCAGAGCCGACCGTCGCCACATCACCCGCGATGATCGCATCGCGTTGGTCACCGTCGTGTTCGACCGAGAGCAGTGTCGTTTCGTCGTCGACTGCCGGTTGGCTCCCGTCCTCGAGGTCGTCGGTGTCGTCCGTTTCGTCACTGGAGTCGTGTGTCGAATCGTTCTCGTGACCGTTCACAGCGTCTTCCGTGGCAGACTCGAGACAGCCAGCAACGGCTGAAACGATTGTCGTGGCCGTGATTCCGAGCACTGCTCGACGTCGCCTTGGGGCTGGAGGGCGCGACATACTCGCCGATTCGACGACCGAATATGTCAATGCTTGGGATTGAGTCAGTAGTGCCAGGGAAACTCGTCGAACTCAGGGTCGCGTCCCTCGACGAACGCGTCTCGGCCCTCTTTGGCCTCGTCGGTCATGTATCCCAGTCGGGTCGCCTCGCCTGCAAACACCTGCTGGCCGACCATCCCGTCGTCAGTCATATTAAATGCGTATTTCAACATCCGCATCGCCGTTGGACTCTTTTCGTTGATCCGTTTGCCCCACTCGAGGGCCGTCTCCTCGAGTTCGTCGTGGGGGACAACCTCGTTGACCATGCCCATCTCGGCGGCCTCCGCTGCGGAGTAGGTCTTCCCGAGGAAAAACACCTCGCGGGCTTTCTTTTGGCCGATCTGTTTGGCGAGATACGCCGAGCCGAAACCGGCATCGTAGCTGGCAACGTCGGGATCGGTCTGGAGGAATTTAGCATGCTCTTTGCTCGCAAGCGTCAGATCACAGACGACGTGCAGCGAGTGTCCGCCGCCAACGGCCCAGCCAGGGACCACACAGACGACCACCTTCGGGATATGACGGATCAGCCGTTGGACCTCGAGAATGTGCAGTCGGCCTGGCCCGCCCGCCCTCGAGTCGGCCGTCTCGTTGCCGTTTGCTGTGTCGTACTGGTAGCCATCATCCCCACGGATGGTCTGGTCGCCGCCGGAGCAAAAGGCCCAGCCGCCGTCTTTCGGCGATGGACCATTTCCCGTCAGCAGGATACAGCCAACGTCAGTCTGGCGCTTTGCGTGGTCTAAGGCAGTGTACAGTTCGTCGACGGTTTCGGGCCGGAAGGCGTTTCGAACCTCGGGCCGGTCGAAGGCGATCCGAACGGTTCCCGACTCGGCTGCCCGGTGATAGGTCAGGTCACGAAACTCCTCGTTCAACCCCTCGATGGGCTCCCAACGCGTTGCGTCGAAACACTCCGACACCATTGCTCGAGTGTGACGCCCGTGGCGTCAAATAGGTTCGCGTCGCTGTTCTCTGCGAGGCTGGCCAGCACCACCCAGTATTGATATAGCACTATGCGATATATGTGTTCCAGAGACGCCGCTTCACTCACGCACATCAACGTCCAGAACACAGAGATTGTTCACTCGACCGGAGTAATTTTGCTCTCTGAAGACACATTTTGGGTAGGCGATGGGAGAGACCTATTACGACGTTCTCGGGGTAGAGCCTGATGCGACAGAAGCAGAAATTCAGG
>LKMM01000176.1 GCA_001563885.1 Natrialbaceae archaeon B1-Br10_E2g27 | reverse complement strand
CTGTGGAGACTGCGCTCCCTACGGACACCGATTCGGTGTCTGCAAAGTGCGTCGTTGAAGCAGGAAGCCCCACCCTCAAGGAGCGAACCGCGTCAGCGGTGAGCGAGTAGGGTGGGGAGGAAGTCACCGAACGGCTGGCGATCGAGTCATCTGGAGGATGGGTTCCGACGAACTGCTGTGGGTCGACAGTCCGCTCACTCCGGAAAAATACTGGTCGAGAGATAGGCCGAAACGACCGAGTTTGGGGCGTGTACCACCTGATTGATTTTCAGATCGGCGATAGCCGAACAGAGAATGTAAGCCTGCTCTCGCGTGAGGTCGTACTCGTCGACGAGTCGATCGATCAGTCCACAGGTCGCTGCTTCGGCTGCATCGTAGAGGTCGGATTCGACACCCGTGACGGCGATCATCCGCTCGTCTCGACCGGTCGGGGTAAACGGGCCGTCAGTCTCGAGGTGTGGACGCTCGATCGTTCGATCCGGCTCGAGTTCGAACCGACAGGTTACGGACATCGGAGCCTCGATTCCAGTCCCCGAGACCTCACCGTCACCCTGGGCTGCGTGGCAGTCGCCGATACTGAACAGTGCGTTCTCGACCGCGATAGGGAGTGAAATCGTCGATCCAGCCGTCAGGTGTTTGATGTCGACGTTGCCGCCGGTGGCTCGTGGAGAAAGCGTATCGAAGACGCCATTTTCCGCAGGCGCGACCCCCACCACGCCCGGAAACGGTGCCAGTGGAACCTCGATTCCATCGACAAAGTGACACACTCCATCTTCGATCTCCCAGACGTGAATCGCCGGCTTATCGAACGCCTCGAACAATAATCCGAGTTTCAACGGCCCGGGGGGCACGATCGTATACCCCCATCCCTCGTGCTCGAGTTCCAGAATCTCGACGGTCAAAACGTCGCCAGGTTCGGCCCCCTCAATCGCGATCGGTCCGGTCAGTGCGTGGACCAGTTCCGGATCGATGGCCGAAACATCTGTCACAGTCGCGTCTGGACCGAGTTGCCCACCCGTCGCATCCCGGCAGTCAAACCGAACGACATCGCCACTTTTGACCGTCAGTATTGGCTCGAGGGTGTTGTCCCACGCGTGGTGTACGTTCGGGTCTTCGTCTGGCACTTGGTGGTCGACCGAGGCTTGACTGTCCGGCATTTCCTAAGGAGGATATCGATCAGGAATATAAAACCCATGGACAGTTCGCTGGACGGTCGCTCCAAGTCTGCCATACCCATGGCCGTCGTCTCTTCCCGGTGATCGCCCTCCCGGGGCCGGTAGACGGGGACAGCCATCAGCACCAGTTACTCCTCCCACTGGGTCGAAATATACAGCAGGACGATCAGACAGAAAATTACGATGACGAACAGTGCGATCGTCATGGGCCGGAGTGGGATCATACCTGATCTTGGGATGCGTACTGAAAAGCCGTATCGATGAGTCGCCGGACGACCGTTTTTGTACGAACCCGACGAACACCCATCATGAAAGTTATCAAAGATAGCGTCCACGACCATATCGGAGTGGAGGGAATCGCCCGAAAGCTCCTCGATACGCCGACACTCCAGCGTCTACGACGAATCAGCCAACTCGGGACCGTCTCACTCGTCTACCCCTCCGCAAACCACACTCGCTTCGAACACAGCCTCGGTGTCTATCATCTGGCGTGTGAGGCCCTAGAGCAACTCAACGTCGACGGCACCCAGGCCGACCGCGTGAAAGCCGCCGCGCTCTTACACGACGTCGGTCACTGCCCGTTCAGTCACAACCTAGAGGAACTGATCTACCGTCGAACGGGCCGCTACCACGACGACGTCTACGACCTGCTTACCGAAGGTAGCGTCGGCGACGTGTTGCGTGAGTACGATCTCGAGCCCGACCAGATCGCCGACCTCGTCGCCGGCGAGGGCCGATTCGGTCAGCTGGTTTCGGGTGAACTCGACGTGGATCGCATGGATTATCTCGTCCGCGATGCCCACCACACCGGCGTTCCCTACGGAACGATCGACCACGGCCGACTGGTTCGTGAACTCACCTTCGTCGATGGTGAACTCGTCCTCGGTGAGGGCAACGTCCAGACCGCAGAGAGCTTACTCGTCGCCCGCGCGCTCATGAATCCAACCGTCTACAGCCACAGCGTCGCCCGCATCAGCAAGGCGATGTTACGCCGCGGGACCGAACGGCTGCTCGAGTCGCCCAACAGCGACCTCGAGGCGGCAACCCTCCAGCGGATGGACGATTACGACGTGATCGTCGCCTTGCGCTCGAGCGACGAAACGAGCGAGTTCTGCCGGCGGCTAGACGAACGGGACCTGTACAAACGCGCCGTCTGGGCGGAGGTCGACGACGTTCCCGGCGGCATCATCGAGGCCGATCACGCCGACATTCGGGACTTCGAACGCGACATCGCTGCGGCGGCAGCCGTCGACCCCGAGTCCGTAATCGTCGACGTCCCCAGTCGGCCCTCGATGACCGAATCGACCTCGCGGGTGCTTGTCAACGGCGAAATTCGCCAACTCGAGGGGCAATCGCCACTCGTCGAAGCCCTCCGGGCTGCACAGTACTCCCAGTGGCGGCTGGGAGTCTACTCGCCTGAACCGGTTCGTGAACGCGTCGGCCGGGCCGCAGTCTCCGTGCTTGGACTCGACATCGACGGCGCGCTCGTCACCGAAGTCAGAGACGGTCTCGACACGACGCTGGATCAGTTTGTAGAGTGATCAAGTTGCCCGTCGGCGTCGGGTTCACACGCACAGCCACCTCGGTCAAGTAACTCGGCGACGGTGTACTGTTGTTTGCAGTCCGTACAGGAGACGCTGACGTCGACGATGACGTCGAACTCGCCGATCTCGAGGATATCGTTTCGCTCGAGTTGGGCGATCGTATCCGCCGTCACCGCGCTCGTTCGCGTTCTGAGCGCGCCGAGTTTGTTCCGGCTTCGCTCGAGTCGTTCGTCGTCAGTCGGCGTTTCGAGTTCGGCCTCGAGACAGCGTTTTAGGTGGGTGTAGACGGACTGGTGGGAGACGAAATCACGCTCGATGTCCTCGATAGCGAGCCCGTCGCGCTCGAGTTCGTTTCGGGTCTGGACGCGAACCCCACTGCTGACGTCGTCGTCGGTCAGTAGGCGGTACGTATTCGCTATTTCGCCATCTCTGTGCTGGATTCCGGCCTCATCGAAGGCGCCCTCGAGGATCCGTTCGTTGACGTACGTCGCCAGTTCGCGCGTGCTGTAGCGATCTTCGGTCCGGTCGGTCCAGTACTCGACGAGCGTCTCGTCGAGGTCTGTGAGCCCGTATTCGGTCCCGATCCGACCGACTTTACAACAGGTCGGCCGGGATTCGGGTTCGCTCGTTTGCTCGCTCACTCCCGGCGATAGTATGTACCGTGAGAAAAGATTTCCGTCCGGCAGTATCACGTACAGTCGACCGACTCGACGACGAACACGCGAAGATCGTTGACGTTCGTCCCCGTCGGCCCGGTTCGAATCAGTGCGTTGGCGTCTTCGAGGAGCGGAAAGACGTCGTTTGCCTCGAGTGCGTCCCGTCCGTCGTCGGCCGGGATCGTCGTCGCGTCGGCGAGTGCCCCCGCGGCGTCGGTCGCTCCGTCAATACCGTCGGTGTCGACGCTCGCAACGACGATGTCATCGACCTCGAGGCTGACGGCGGCGCTCGTGACGAACTCCTGGTTGGGGCCGCCGGTACCGGGGTCGGTACCGAGGGTAACTGTGGTCTCACCACCCGACAGCAAGACTGCCGGCGGGTCGACCGGCGTTTCCATCTCGAGACACTCTTCTGCGATTGCGACGTGGGTAAGTGCGGCTTCTCGAGCCTCGCCACGGACGCGCGAAGCGAGGACGAGCGGCTCATAGCCCCGCCGGTCGGCCACACGACGTGCGGCCTCGAGTGCCGTCCAACCGGTGGCAAGCAGGTACGTCTCGGTCCGATCGAAGACCGGATCGTCGTGGGCTGGCGTCTCCGCGCGCTTGCCTGCATCGCCGGCCTCGAGATGTGTTTGCACCGCCTCGGGTACCTCCAGATCGTAGCGGTCGATCACCGAGCGCGCATCGGCGTAGCTCGAGGGGTCAGAAACCGTGGGACCGCTTCCGATGACGCTCAGATCGTCGCCGACGACGTCGCTTACGACGAGCGTACAGAGCGTTGCCGGGGCGACGGCACGGGCGAGCCCTCCGCCTTTGATCGCCGAACAGTGTTTGCGGACGGCGTTGATCTCGTCGATCGAGGCCCCACAGGCGAGCAGTTCGTCGGTCGTTTCCCGAAGATCCGACAGGCCCACCCCCTCAGCGGGCCCAGCAAGCAGTGCGCTCGCACCGCCTGTAATGACCGCCACCACGAGGTCGTCCTCGCCGGCGGCCGCAGCACGCTCGAGGACGGTTTGCGTACTTGCTATGCCCTCCGTGCTGGGGAGTGGATGATTACCGGGAAGCACGTCGACGACGTCAGTCGGGGCTGGACCGTCGGTGACGACCGCACCGCCGTCGACTCGGTCACCGAGGATGGCCTCGAGTTCCGCGGCCACCGAACCGGCTGCGTTGCCGCCGCCGACGATCACGACCTCCTCGTAGGCGGTCAACTCGTATACGGCCTGTCGTCCGTCGGCCGCGTCGACGGTCAATTGTCCGTCTGTGACCGACAGCGAGTCCGGAACCACGGTGGCGGGATGGGCGGCCTCGATTCCGGCGGCGAGACACTCTATGGCGATATCGTGGGCTTGCGTCCGCGCGAGCATATCCCGGTTCTCGATGTCGACCTGTGACATGCCACGGAGTAGTATGGTATTCAGTATGTAGCTGCCGAATTCGTTTACCAGCCGAGATCGAACAGCCAGTTGGTCACGAGCAAGACCCCGACGACGCCGAGGTGATCTCCGGGACGACCGGGCTTACGGCCAACCGACCGACCATCGTCCCGACTTTTCGTCTCGCGGTAATATATCCTCCTGGCCGACACTATATGATCTCGGCGTCGATAGCCCCCGTATGGAGTTTCCGACCCGCACGCAAATCGAGGAACTGATCGACCCACAGCCGCCGCCGACGTTCAGGCGCGTGACGTACGAACCCGAAACCGAACGACTCGAGCAGCCGGCGGTTGCGGCGCGAGACGAACTCGAGGGGCTGGCACTGTCGACACTCGAATCCGGCTCGAGAGTCGCCGTTGGCGTCGGCAGCCGGGGCATTCATGCAATCGACGACATCACCGCGGCGGTCGTCTCGGAACTAGCAGACCGGGGGTTCGAGCCAGTCGTGATCCCGGCGATGGGCAGCCACGGCGGCGCGACGGCCGAGGGTCAACGCGAGACGCTTGGGAGGGTAGGTATCACCGAGACGCGACTCGGTGTCCCCATCGATGCGCGCATGGATACAGAACAGGTCGACGTTGCAAGCGTCGGGGAGACAACCACACCAGTTTACCTTGCAAGCGCCGCCCTCGAGGCTGACGCTTTACTTGTCATCAACCGAATCAAACCCCACACCAACTTTACTGGGCGAATCGAGAGCGGACTCTGTAAGATGCTCACCGTCGGGCTGGGCAAACAGCGTGGGGCACGGGCCTTTCACTCGACGGCCATCGCCGAAGGCTACGTGCCGACGATCGAGTCGATGCTCGAGGTCGTCAGGGAGTCGACGACGCTGCTTGGCGGAGTTGGAATCGTCGAGAATTTTCACGAACACACCGCCCGCATCGAGGCGGTTCCGGCCGAGGATCTCGAGG
>LKMM01000175.1 GCA_001563885.1 Natrialbaceae archaeon B1-Br10_E2g27 | reverse complement strand
GTGCTGTTTACGATGTCCGTCGTCGTCCTCGGCGTCGCCAGCTTCGGTATCGCCATCGGTGCACTCGTTGGCCCTGCGATCCAATCTCGAATTACCAAAACACTTGGAAGGATGACCGACTCAGAACTCGAACTGCTCGAGGACCATATCATCGTCCTCGGCTACGGCGAACTGACCGAACCGATCGTCGACGAACTCGCGGCCGGCGACCAGACGTTCGTCGTCGTCACCGACGACCGCGAGGCAGCGACTGACCTCTCCGAACGCGACATTCCGGTCGTCACCGGCAACCCAAGCGACGACGGGCCACTCCACCGGGCGAAAATCGATCGCACGGAGGCGATCATCGTTGCGACAAACAGGGATGCACAGGACGCACTTGCTATCCTCACCGCCCGCCAACTCGCTCCATCGGTTCGCATCGTCGCCGCGGCAACCGATCGCCAGAATACCAAAAAACTCGAGCGTGCCGGCGCGGATACGGTGATCAGTCCCGCGCTGTTGGGAGGGTTGCTCGTCGTCCGATCGGCGCTCGGAAGTGATAACTCCGATCTGATCGACGAGATTCTCGAGGACGGTTAATGCTGCTCGAGGGCAGTCGTGAACGTATGCTATCAGCTCTCACCTGCAAGCGGGAGGTCGACGGCCACAGTTGTCCCTGCTGGCGAGGTGTCGAACGAGATAGTACCGCCGGCCTGCTCGACGATCAGCGTGACTAGCCACAGGCCGGCCCCGCTGCCGTGTTCGAGCGCTGTCTCTGCTTCCTGTTCGAGGACATCGAGTTCTGACTCCGGGATCCCACAGCCGTCGTCGGTGACAGTACACCGCACTCGAGTGTCGCGGCGCTCGAGGTCGATCTCGACGGCTGGTTCGCCCGGATGGTGAACGATCCCGTTTTCGACGAGATTCCACATCACCAACTCGAGATCCGGGTGCGTGGTGACGAACGTTGGGCCGGGGGTCGTCACCTCGAGCGTCGCCTCCGGGTACTGCTGGCGGGCTCGGTCGGCGACGGTCTCGAGGATGCCAGCGAAATCCAACACCGCCTGCTGGCGTCCGCGGTCGATCACGCCCTCGATCTGTCGAACCTTATCGGTCGTCGCAAGGAGCCCGCTAGCTTTGGTCTCGATTATCTCGAGGTGGGTGTTGACCCCATCGTCTTCGGCCCGGGCGAGATTGGCGGCCCCGGCGATGACGGTGAGGTCGTTTCGAATGTTGTGTCTGAGAACCCGTGACTGGACCTGTTTGAGCAACTGCAGCTTCTGCTGTCGCTTGCGAATCCAGGGTTTCGTCTCGACCCGTCTGCACGTCTCGGAAACCGCCGCCGCCAGCAGTTTAACAGCCTCGAGATCCAGGGCCGAAAACGCGTCTTCGTCCGAGGAGGTTACGGCGCAAACGGCACTCTCGCCGATCGGAACGACGATTGCCGATCGAACCCAAGGTTCGGCCTCCATCGCCTCGCCGACCGCCTCAGCCGTTCGAAACCGGCGTGGATCTAGATCGGTGCCAGTCGGCTGGCCCGCAGGCGAACGCAGCGAGTGAGCGTCGATCGGGGGATCGTCTGCGTCGGTCGTCGCGACGAACTCCGTCTTTCCCAGTTCCACCACGCCAGCCCAGTCAGCGCCAAGGATCCGCTGTAACTCTGTCGTCACCGTCTCGAACACCGCCGTCTGAGTCGAATGTGACTCGAGTTCGGCCACGACGGAACACAGCGCCTCGAGTGTCCGGTCGTCAGAGTGCTCCGCCCGTATGCGACCGATCGCCGCCGCGACGTGGCCGACGAGCACCTCGAGCAACTCACGGTCGGTCGAATCGTAGTAGCCGGGGACCGTCGAAACCGCGAGGAACACTCCATAGTCGTCGATCGGGACGCACAGCGCGGAGTTGACGTCGTCGGCCAGCAGTTCGTTGTGTTCGGTGGCGGCCGGTTCCGCTATCAGCACCGAGTGTGCCCGGTCGCTCGTCGCTTCGATGAGTCCCGGACAGTCTCGAGTGGGTTCCGTCGACGCAACCAACTCGAACGATGCCCCTTCACGGACGAAGACGCTACACTCGTCGAACTCGAGGACGGTTTCGGCCACCTCGAGGGCCGTCTGGATAACTGTCTCGACTCGTTCGGCCGACGTAATGGCGACCGTCGCGAGACTGAGCGCTCGAAGGGCCTCCTCGCTGCGCTCACCGCTCGAGCGGTCCTCGACCATTCACCTCCCGGATTCGCACCCCCGGTAGTTAGCTATTGTCACAACTCAGGCCACTCGGTCATAGGCCACTTGATCGTAGACTACTCGGTCATTCGAGGCTCGACCGACAGGCCAGCAGGCAGCGTGTGTCTCGTTGCCGGCCTCGATCAGGGTGCGCCTTCGAGAATGTCGACCCCACTCGAGGCACCGATGCGAGTTGCTCCGGCCTCGAGCATCGCTATTGACTCCTCGTAGCTGCCGATCCCGCCGCTTGCTTTTACCGGGAGGTACTCGCTCATAAGCGAGACGTCTGCGGTCGTTGCCCCACCATCGGCAAAGCCCGTGGAGGTTTTGACCATCGCGGCGTCGGCCGCAACGGCGGCTTCACAGGCACGTCGTTTCTCCTCGTCGGTGAGCAGTGCCGTCTCGATGATCACCTTCACCGGAATCGGGACGGCCGCGACGATTTCGGCCAGTTCAGTCCGGACGACGTCGTCTTCGCCCGCTTTTAGTCGGCCAATGTTACAGACGACGTCGAGTTCGTCCGCACCGGCTTTCCACGCGAGAACGCCTTCACGGCGTTTGGCCTGCTGGGCGTTCTGGCCGTGTGGAAACCCGATCACCGTCGCGAGTGTCAGCTCGGGGGCATACGCCGAGGCGTCCTCGAGTGTATACGGCGGGATACAGGCGTTCATTCCGTATTCGGCGGCCTCCTCGAGGACACGCCGGACGTCTCCCGGCGTCGTCTCGGGACCGAGGACGGTGTGGTCGATGCGCGAGGCGAGTTCGCTGCGGTCCATACCGGAGCGAGTCGTCGGACCCCCATAATGATGGCTGTCCCTGGATACTGGTGATCGCCGGCGTCATACTATCGGACGGAACTATGTGAAAATTTTCGCCACCCCGGGACGGCGAAAATCTTTCACGACGTACGTCCGGCAGTATCAGGAAGGCAACCCCAAAACGAGACGACACCGATCGGTATCGAAACTCCGCCCGATCGTTTTTGTCCTGTCGGACGAAATGAATGCCATGACAGCGCCTGAGATCGACCCGGTCGTCGAATCCACCGCCGCCGACATCGCCGAGATGCGAATCCGTGGAGCAGCGACCATCGCCGATGCGGCCGCCGAAGCCCTCGCCACGCAGGCGCGCCGGACCAACGTCACCGATCCCGAAGCGTTCAGAGCGGAGTTGCGTGTCGCCGCCCGAACGTTATACGAAACGCGGCCGACGGCAGTGAGCCTCCCGAACGCGCTTCGGTACGTCCTCCGTGGGATGGCCGGCGAGACGGTCTCGCAACTGCAGGCCACAACGATCGAGCAGGCCGAGGTGTTCCAGCGGGACCTCGCCGACGCCCAGGCCACGCTCGGCGAGGTCGGTGCCAACCGCTTGCGCGACGGCGACGTCGTGATGACTCACTGTCACTCGACTGACGCCCTCGCCTGTATCGAGGCTGCCCTCGAGGCCGGCAAATCACTCGAGGCGATCGTCAGGGAGACCCGACCACGAAACCAGGGCCACATCACGGCCAGCCAACTGCGCGAGTGGGGAGTCCCGGTGACGTTACTCGTCGACAACGCGGCCCGCCGATATCTCGACCAGGTAGATCACGTTCTGGTCGGAGCCGACAGTATCGCCGCCGACGGCAGCGTAATCAACAAAATCGGGACCAGTGGCTTAGCCGTCTGTGCCCGCGAACGCGGCGTCCCCGTGATGGTCGCCGCCCAGACGATCAAACTCCATCCCGATACGATGACCGGCCACACCGTCGAAATCGAGATGCGAGCCGAACACGAGGTGGTAGGTGACCACGAGCGTACAGAGATCGGGACCGAACCCGACGACGAGGACCTCCAGGTCGAGAATCCGGCGTTTGACGTCACGCCGCCGCGACACGTCGATGCGATCGTCACCGAACGAGGGCAGTTCCCGCCGGAAAGCATCGTCACGCTCATGCGCGATCTGTTCGGCGAAACGACGGGCGAACCGTGGGAACCATGATAAATCAAGTTGGTTTATTAACCGGATCGAATTGCTGTTGAATATACCGAACCGAAACCGGCAACGAACATCGGAAACTGTTAGTCATAGGCCTGTCAGATGCCAGTATGGTGTTACCAGAGGGATTCGCGCTGCCACCGTGGTATCTCCTCGCGCCGACACTGATCGTGCTGGCGGGGGCCGTGACGTTTCTGTGGTCGCTGGATCCGCCAGTGACGGATCGAACGGTGGTTGCGTTTACACCGTGGATTATGTTCGGCTCGGTACTTCACGTTCTTTACCGTCTCGAGGTCTTTCCGGAGTCGGTTGCAATTATGTTCGCATCCCCGGGCGTCTACCTGGTGACTGCACTCATCATCGTCATCATCTGGACGCTCGGAATACTGCTTCATGCCGCCGGCTTCCAGCGGACGAACGAACGAATTCTTGGCATCACTGGAACTGGATTTTTCATCGTGTTCGCTATGTTTACGCTCATCACGGGCGTTCAGGTCGGCGAAATTGGCCTGTTTTGGTCTGTCATTTCGGTCGTCGCTGCTGCGATTATCACCGCCCTCGCCTGGCTCGCGCTTGCTATTTTGGTCACAGACGTTGCCGCCATCACGAGTGCCAGCGGTGTAGTCGTCGTCGTCGGTCACACCCTCGACGGCGTCTCGACTGCAATCGGATACGACGCCCTCGATGCCCACGAGGAAGTGCCGCTCTCGAGGCTGATTCTCGAATTTAGCGAGGGGCTGCCAACGGCCGAATATCTCGGTGCTGGGTGGCTGTTCGTCCTGGTGAAAGTCGTCCTCGCGCTGGTCGTCCTCGGACTGTTCAAAGAGTACGTCAAGGAATCGCCACGACAGGCGAGACTCCTGCTTGCGTTTATCGCCGCCGTCGGCCTCGGACCGGGCGTTCACAACGTCCTCCTATTTGCCGTCGGATAAGACGACATCGCCTAGACTTTTCTCGTCTGCGTCCGTCGATTCAGATCCGAATGGTCAGGGTCCTCACTGCCGGGCACGTCAACTGGGACGTGACCCTTCGCGTCGACCGACTTCCTGAAGCCGACGGTGAGGCGTCGATCCGCTCACAACACCAGTCCGGCGGCGGAAGCGCCGCCAACGTCGCCGCCACGCTAGCTGGCCTCTCCGTCGACACTGGGCTGATCGGCAGTGTCGGCGACGACGACAACGGCGTACTCGCCAGACGCGAACTCGAGGCCGCAGGCGTCTCGATCGATGGCGTCCGCGTCGTCTCCGGGGCCGACACCGCAGTCAAGTATCTCCTCGTCGACGACGATGGAGCCGTCTCCGTGCTCGGTAACGACGGCGTCAACGAGGCCGTCGGCCCGAACGACGTCGATCCCGGTCGTATCCGCTCGGTCGAGCACGTTCACCTGACGAGCCAACACCCCGAAACTGCCACACGAATCGCCAAACTCGCAACCGAGGCCAACATCACCGTCAGTTTCGACCCCGGACGCAGAGTCCATGACCGCGAGTACGGCCCCACGGTAGCGTACAGTGACACCATCTTTGTGACCGACCAAGAGCGGGCTGCCTTGCTCGAGGACCAACACATCGACTCCAGGC
>LKMM01000174.1 GCA_001563885.1 Natrialbaceae archaeon B1-Br10_E2g27 | reverse complement strand
TAACCGTCTGACAGTTGGTCTGGGACTACTCACCCCCATTATGATACTGCCGTTGCGTAGCGCCGTCGCCGGATGAGCATAGTTAAGTATTCTACTGATAATATCTGGGTATGATCGAGCGAAGTCAGTTCGAGGAATCCATACCGGCGGTTCCCGATGGAGGGAGTACCATCGCCGACACCGGATCCGGAACTGTCACCGAGGACGCGATCGTGGGAACGCGACGGACACTCTGCGTCGGCGGCGATCGGCCGATCCGGATCAGCGCCGGACACCGATTGCTCCACCACGACGGGAAATGCTCGCGCCCACACGGACACAACTACGAGATTACTGCCACCGTCGAGGGAGCGGTAACCCAGGAGGGCTGGATCGCCGACAAAGGCGATATTACCGACGTCATCGACGAGTGGGATCATATGTTTCTGGTCGAGGAAGGTGATCCGCTGATCGAGGCGTTCGAGGCCTCCGGCGACAGTGACAGCCTCGTTGTCCTCGACCAGCCCCCAACTGCGGAGGTGATGGCGCTCGTCCTCGAGCGCAAACTTCTAGAAGCGCTGCCAGAGACCGTCACCGACGTTTCCGTCGAAGTGAGCGAGACGAACGAACTCCGTACCGGCGGCCCTCGATAATGCCAGTCTCCAGTACAGGCAACCGAACACAGGACACCCCCAGTGAGCAGTCCGGACTCCCGATCAACGAGTTGTTTTACTCCCTACAGGGAGAGGGGACACTCGCCGGCGTTCCATCCGTGTTCGTTCGAACGAGTGGCTGTAACCTCCGGTGTTGGTTCTGTGACTCCTATCACACCTCCTGGGAACCGACGCACGCCTGGATGGGCATAAAGGAGATTGTCACCGAAATCGAGTCCCACGACGCAGACCACGTCGTCCTTACCGGCGGTGAACCCCTCCTTCATGCAGAAAGCGTCGACTTACTCGAGGCGCTTGCCAAGCGGGGCTATCACACCACCGTCGAGACCAACGGAACAATCTACCGAGACGCACCGATCGATCTGGCGTCGATCAGCCCGAAACTCGCCTCGAGTACGCCGACGCCGGAACGCGCCCCCGAGGGGGACGACCCTGGCCAGTGGGAACG
The DNA here is from genome assembly GCA_001563885.1 of Natrialbaceae archaeon B1-Br10_E2g27. Taxonomy (GTDB): domain Archaea; phylum Halobacteriota; class Halobacteria; order Halobacteriales; family Natrialbaceae; genus Natrarchaeobaculum. The sequence continues at coordinate 4,689 of LKMM01000174.1, read as the reverse complement.
GAAACACGAAGCGGATCGAATCGACCACGAGGCACTCGCCACCCTCGTCGATGCCTACCCCTTCCAGCTCAAATTCGTCGTCAGCGACGGCGGCGATATGTCCGAGATACTGGGGTTACTCACTGAGTTGCGGGCGACGGCGAGTGCGCCGATCGCTGACGACGACGTTCTCCTGATGCCCGAGGGGGCAACCCGCAAGCGACTCGAAAAAACCCGCAGTCGCGTCGCCGAACTGGCGATGGAGCATGGCTTTCGGTATACACCGCGGTTGCACGTTGATCTCTGGAACGACGCGCCGGGCACCTGACCCACCAAGATCGCCTCACTACGGACACACATGACACCAACTACCAACGATCCGGACGCCGAATCGGCCAACAGCACAGTCAACTCAACCGATGGAAACGAGATATCTACCGAGAAACGGGCAGTCGTGCTCCTCTCTGGCGGCATGGACAGCGCTACCGCCGCCTACGAGGCACGCGAACGAGGGTATGACCTCTATGCCTTACACACCTCCTATGGCCAACGAACCGAGGATCGCGAACTCGAGTGTGCTCGCACGATTGCTGAGAAACTCGAGGTCCGTGAGTTTCTACGGATCGAGACGGGACATCTGGCGGCTATCGGGGCCTCGAGTCTGACCGACGAGGAGATGGCCGTCGAGGATGCCGAGTTAGAAAGCGACGAAATCCCGACCTCTTATGTCCCCTTCCGAAACGCAAACCTGCTGTCGATGGCGGTCTCGTATGCCGAAGCCAACGACTGTGAGGCGGTGTTCATCGGAGCCCACTCCGAGGATTTCTCGGGCTATCCGGACTGCCGGCCGGCGTTTTTCGAGGCGTTCGAACGGGTCGTCGATGTCGGGACGAAACCCGAAACCGAGATTCGGATCGAGGCCCCATTCGTCGAGCACTCGAAGACCGACATTGCTGCCCGCGGGGTCGACCTCGAGGTGCCATACGAACATACCTGGAGCTGTTATCGCGACGACGAACCCGCCTGTGGCACCTGTGATTCGTGTGCGTTCCGGCTCCAGGCGTTTCGAGCGGTTGGCGTTCGGGATCCGATCGAGTACGCCGAACGGCCCGTTTATAGCGACTAGTGCTTTGGCAAGCCTGAACTGATGGGTCGAACCAGTCGTCGGGTGTCGGTTCGACCCATCAGTCGACGCTTGGCGGAGTACTAGCCGAGCCGATTACGGTACTGGCGATCGTTTGCCACCCGTTTGGCGTACGTATTGTTCAAACTGTCAACGAAAAATTCACAGGTGTCTCCGCTGTATCCCAACGGTATGATGTCCCTGCTTCGATGGATTCGCGGCAATGGCGAATCAGCGACACCTGACGGGCGAGAAGGTGAATTTGACGCGTTGCTCGTCGCGATTTCAATCCTCGCCTGGTTTCTTTATACCGGGCCCGGGCTGTCGGTGTTGCTCGAGGCGTGGGTATTCGTACTCGGTGGTGCCGTTGCCGGCTTGCTCTATGCGAGTTCTTATCGCGAGCGGGCCCTCGCGCGACTGCCTGAAGACCTCGCCAGCACGACGGCCGTCTCGATATTCGCCGGTGGGTTTGGCCTCTCGATGCTCGAACTCATCCCGGCGACGAACTCGATTCTCGCCTTGCTGTTCTCGGCGGCCACGACGGTGCTCGTGATTTATCTCGGGCGACTCGTCTCGCCGTTTCACCGCGGCCTCGGCCCGCAGCGTCGCGGTGTCGACCCACCGCCGGCACTCGAGGTCGACGGCTGATACTGACTGGTGTCATGCCCTCCCGATAGACACTGTGACCGAGAGGTATCCATCGGGACACAGGCTACAGTCCCGATACCCCGGTCTCCGAACCGTTCTGTCGACACCTAATCGAACCACACCTGGCTCGCGGGTGTAAACCGACTGGAAGTTTTTACGATCGAGGGGGAAGTGCCGATCGGAGATCGGTATTTCAAAGAGGCCGCCGTTCGAGTCTCGACTAATGACTACGCCGTCGTTCGTCATCGGCATCGCCGGCGGGACGGGCGCGGGTAAGACTACGGTCGCACGGAACGTAGCAGACGCTGTCGGCGAATCCGTCACCCGAATTCCGGTCGACAACTACTACGAAGACCACTCACACCTCGAGTTCGAGGAGCGGAAATCGATCAACTACGACCACCCTTCGGCGTTCGAGTGGGAACTGTTGCGAGCGCACTTTTCGCGGCTGTGTGCTGGCGAGTCGGTCGAGATGCCCCAGTACGATTTCGAGATCCACAACCGCACGGACGAACGCGTCGCCGTTACTCCCTCAGAGATACTCGTCCTCGAGGGAATCTTCGCGCTATATGACGACGCAATCCTCGAGATGCTCGATCTTCGGGTGTACGTGATGACCGACGCTGACGTCCGGATCCTCCGGCGGATCGAACGCGACGTCGTCGACCGCGGACGCGACCTCGAGGGCGTCATCGAGCAGTATCTCGAGACGGTCAAGCCGATGCACGAGCAGTTCGTCGCTCCAACCCGCAAACACGCCGACATCATCATCCCCGAGGGGGCAAACCGGATGGCAGTCGACCTCCTGATCGAAAAGATCGAAGCCGAACGCTCGAGTGATAGAACTGAGGCCGGACAGCCGGAACTGTCACTGGAACCGTCTACACGCGAGTGACTAACGACTGGTCACAAATACTCTCGGCGGCAACGCTAACGAGCCAATCAGCCAAACGACCCGAGCGATGACTGCAGCGGACGGCTCGAAGTCCCTTCCTCGAGTTCGTAGCCTACGAGGTCGCGCATATCAACGGCGTAGGTCGTCCCAGTTCGCTCGAGAACGAGCAACCGACCTTTAACTCCGCGAACGGTTCCGGAGGCGATTGTCTCTCGAACTGGCTGTGCCTCGAGGTCGAGGCCGTAGTCGAAGACGAACCGATCGATGACGTCAAAGGACTCGAGACACGCGTCCCAGGCGTCGTCGTCGACGGTGGCTGCGAGCGTGGCCACCTTCCGGTTGGTACGGACGCGGTCGACAAACCGGGTCGCGATTTCGGCCTCGAGTTCGCGGGCGATTCGGCCATCGGAGACGGTGTGGACGTGGGCTGCCCGGTCGGCTCCCTGTTCGCGAAGTCGGGTCTCGAGTCGCCTGCGTTTGGTGACGCCGACTTTGAACGTCTCAGGTGCAAAGGCGGCGATGTAGACGGCGTGGGGTTCGTGACAGTCCATTTCGTCTTTCAGACAGGTGCCCGTACAGCGGGCACAGACCCACGTGCTGGTGTGATACTCACAATAGGGCGTTCCACCACGATCACAACCGATGTGTTCGTCACCGGCTATGCTGCCGGCACAGTGGCGATTGGCGAGGCTATAGGAAAGTCGGTTCCCGGCCTCGAGCGGGTGGGCCTCGAGTGTTCCGTCGTCGGCCAGCAACAACGAGTCGCCGCGACCGCTCGGTTGGTAGCCAACCAGTTGCACGAACACGCCTTGGTGGGGAGATACAATATAGCGTTCGTCTCCTACTCGCGGATGTAGGTTCCCCTATACCCGTGAGTGGCGGTCGCTCACCACTGAAATTCTTCATCGAGTCTTTCGAGTGCGCATTCGGGAAGGCCAACTTCCTGCTCATCGACAAAATCAACAGTGTATCGTCTATCATCGAACATCGTCTCGGTGATCTGGATAACTTCGCCAACTTTTCGGTCGAATTCGCTGTGTTTGTCGTACAACATAACCATATCTCCGGTCTCGATCTCCATATCTGGCGGTACTATCTACGATCTGTTAAGGGAATTTGTTTCTATTTTGCAGGGCAGTCTCTTCGCGATGCGAGGTGGTTATCTGCTGCGATCGAACGCGACGTATTTCCCGACCGTGAACGCTCGAGCGTTGATTTCCTCGCAGGTCTGGGCGGCTATCGGACCCGTATGGACCTGCACATCGTCGAAGGAGTCGCCCATCTTGTCTTCCATCGCGCGCTGAATCGAGGGCTCGAGGGAGTGGCCAGATGAGCTAGCCATGCGTCAACTGAACAACTCGATTGAACTATCACTATGAGAGTGAAATAGTGGATACATGTCGTAGTAATCGTATCTGCGAGCGCCCTTGAACGTTCCAAAGCCAATGACCTGGAACGGCGTCGGCGGTAACAGCCCCATTCGGGCGAAACAGTCCCGGATCTGGCAGCGAAGGTGATGTTCCAGATATCGCTGGAAGTCCTCGAACTCACCAGTGTACTCCGGAATCAGTTCGATCGTTGCGTCGGGTTCTCGCTCGAGTGGATCACTTGCTCGTTGAACCTGATGATCGCCGTTTGCATCCGGATAGCCGATGTGAATGTCCGAAATAGCACTGATTGCCGGCGGTGACTCATCCGTCCCAGTGTATTTGATATGTGGATTACCGTATTTCGTCCAGTGTTTTATATCCGACTGGGATACGCTAGTAACTGGTTCGAACGTCTCTTGATCGAACTCGATTCCTGGCTGCTCAGTGATCTCCGAATGAGTGATATCGAGATAAACATCGAGTTTGTAGACAACACCCCAGTCGACTTTCGCCTCGGCCGGAATCTCGAGTGGTCGCTCGATACTCTCGTCGTGATGGCTCTGGAGTTGCTGGTAAAGCGTCCCGAAGTGTGCCTCGAATTCGTCATCAGACAGCGCACCGATTGCTTCCCGGACGGCGTTTACGTAGTCGGGGTTGTTGGCATGCTCGAGGGT
>LKMM01000173.1 GCA_001563885.1 Natrialbaceae archaeon B1-Br10_E2g27 | reverse complement strand
GCCTCGAGAATAGCCGTTGCCCTGTCGCGGTTGAGTGTCTTCTTGTAGGATTCGACCGCAACGAATAGTGCAGGGACGGAATCGATCGAATACACGTATTCGAGCGTTGTCTCGTCGACGGATACGGCTGGACGACAGTCGGTACGGTCCCAGCCGAGTGTGTCGAGGAACGGATCGACGAGCCAGGTACGCGTCTCGCGGCGGGTCGTCGGCGATGTCGCATCCAAGAGTGCCCGTGATCGGCGAACGTACGATTCGAGGTCGGGGCTGGACATTGTCGAACGATAGTCGGTCGTGACTCATGTATCAGTTGGTCGTTCATCAGTTGTAGAAAGATACGATAGGAGAGTCACTCACCGTCGGCTGTACATTCGCAATCGAGGCTCGAGTGTACAGAAGGATGTGTCGAGACCCGGCGGGATTGTTTCGGCTTTTCCGATGACGAGGTAGCCGCCGGATCGAAGCGACTTCGAGAGTGTCTCGAGCATCGGGCGTTTGTGCTCGGCGTCGATGTAGATCAATACGTTCCGACAGACAATGAGATCGAAGCCGGGTATCGGATCGTCGGTAATGAGGTCGTGGCGTTCGAACGAGACGAGTCGTTTGATTTGGTCGGTGATCGTATACGTTCCCTCTTGGACGTCGACGTAGTCTGTATACTCGTCGATGAACTGGAGTTGATCGTCGATATCGGCGGTTCGAGAGCCCGTGTAGACGCCCCGGCGGGCAGTTTCGAGCGCAGGTTCACTGATATCGGTTGCGAGGATTTCGACTGACGCTGGATCGATCGCTTGGTCGTCGTGGACGAGCATCGAAATCGAGTACGGCTCTCGACCGTCAGCACAGGCTGCACTCCAGATGCGGAGCTGGCCAGCGTCGGAGGCGAGTTCTCGAACAATGGCCCGGATTCCGGCCCAGACCTCCGGATTGCGGAAAAATCCAGTAACGTTGATACTCATCGATTCGAGAAGCGCACGGTGTTCTGCCGGGTCGGTTTGGAGTCGTTCGTAATACTCGGCGTAGCCGTCGCTTTCGGTCCGTCTGATGCGCGAGGAGATCCGTCGATCGAGGTAATCGTCGTTGTAGTGACTGGTCGCAAACGATAGTTCGGTCTCGACGAACGAGAGAATGCGTTCGAAGGCGTCAGTCACAACCGTTTCACTCCGCGTTCGTCATCGTCTGCCGTCTTGACGACGAGCGTTCCGGTTTGTGGTGTGAAGTTTACCGTTCGCCCGTGGTCACCACCGACATCTTCAGCGACGATCGGAACACCGAGTTTCTCGAGTTCCGCTTTTGCCGCCATCACGTTTCGTTTACCGACGCTTTCGCCAAAATTATCGAAATCGAACATATCACTGCCGCCGGCAAGTTTCGCTTCGACGTCGGTGTAGCTTGCTCCCTGTTCGACCATCCGTCGGAGGAGTGCTCGAATCGCTGTATCGGCGTATTTTCCTGGCTTCCGATCGCTGTTGTCTGCGGCATCACCATCGGGTAACATTGCGTGTGCGAGCCCACCGATTCCAACCTCGGGATCGTATAGTGCGATCGCAAGGCACGATCCAAGGCCGTATGAGGTGAGCGTCTCGTCACCGTCGACGACAGCCAGTTCGGAGATACCGATCTGGACTGACGACGGTGCGCCCGGTTCAGTGCCGTAGGTTTTCATGAGTGATCGATGTCCTGAAATTCCGCAGTCGTCGGCGTCTCTTCGATACGGTCGACGTCGAGGTCGTTTAACGCACGTTCGAGGTCCGATTCGTCGGGAATCGCATACACCTCACAGTCGAACGCTCGTCCGTCGGCGACGACGAGTGTATCGAACACGAAGGCGTACTCCTGGGTTTCACCGAGTTGGACGATTATGGGATCGACAGCCGCTGTCCCGATGTCGTGGATAAACTCCGGTGTCGAGTGGTCGATCGTGGTATCGAGGACGTTCGCCCAGCCGTCGAGAAATCCGCTTGCCATAATATTGCCCAGTTCCGTAATCGCACTCCGGCCCATCTCGTCGAATGGGTCGCCTTCGATCGACATTGGGACCATTGCGTCGACAATCTCCGTGGCTGACTCTTCATCGAACAGAAAGAAGAGATAGCCACTCGGGACGCCATCGAACTCGAAGGCAACGGTGACGAGTTTTTCATCCGGAACCTGTTCGGGAATCACCTCGAGTGAGACGAAATTCAGTCGACGGATCTCGACGCTCGTTTCGATTCCGGTGAGGGTGGTTGCGGTTTTGGCCATCTCTTCGGCCCCTTGTTCTGCCATTCGGTCGAAGCCGTCGAGTTTGTCGTACTCAATGCCATCGCTCATCCGTAGTTGTTCGAGAAGCGTCGCCATCGAGTCGGGCTCTGGAAACAGGTAGTGGTCGAACTCGATTTCGGCATCGACGGTCTCGATCTGGTTCCGAAAGAGCAACGCGAAATCGTTCGGCCCAGGTGCGTTGGTCAAATCGTCCATAAACGGGTCGGCCGACTTACCCTCGACGAACGTCGGCGTTGAAACGTCGATCACCGCCTCTAAAACGTCGGCCCATCCGTCGACGAATCCGCTGTTCATCACCTGTCCAACCTCCGTTACCGCACTCTGGCTCATGCGGTCGAACTCCTCGGTATCAGCCTCGAGTTCCCCGGTCGAATCGGCCTCGGCGAGGAGTGCATCAACGATCTTCCCTGCACCTTCGCGATCGAAGACGACGATCGAGTGGCCCTCGATTGCCCCCGTCAGTTCGACGTTGATCCCGACACGTCCGGTTTCGTCACCGAGGTCGCGTCGGATCTCTCGTCCTCGCATGAAGTTCAACTTCGTTACACCGACGCGGGTTTCGACGCCGGTCATGTGTGTCAAGCGGCCCGCTGCGAGGCCCGCCCCCTCTCGAGCCATTCGATAGAACGTTCCAAGTGCATTGATGTCAAGTCTCATGAGGTCTGGACGTCAATTCCGTTGACCATCTCCACGAACTCTTCGAGGTCCGGGAAGGCATAGATTTCGGCCTCGATCTGATAACTGGGTACTGAGAGCTCGGAGTCAAAAAAGAGCGCGAGATCGCCGTCCCCAAGATTTGCGGTTCGAGTGACGATATCCTCGGACGATGCGTAGACGAGTTGCGGGGCGGCGACGTCGATCATTCGCCCGAGAACGTCGGCCCAGCCGTCGATGAAGCCGCTTGCCATCATGTTGCCCATTTCCTCGACGGCGCTTCTGGCCATCTTTCCGGAGACACTCGACATGTCCTCGACAACGTCGTTCAACATAATTGCAGTTATCTTTTTCGCACTATCCTCTGGGAACAAAATGAGGATATGACCATGTGGTGGATCGAGAAGCCGAACACGAACACCGACGCGCTTGTCGGTATCGAGTTGTGAGTCGATATCATCGATATCGATGAAGTTTGTCTTCGTGACTTCCATGCGAGCATCTTCGCCCGTCAGTTTCCCCATATTATCGGCGACGCCGTTCGTCCCGACTTTTGCCATTTCGTTTATGAAGCTCAACTTTCGAATGTCGACCATTAGCGTCATTGTTTCCTCCGTAGGTGGTTGTTAGTACTCATAGTGTTGTCACATCGAGAATTGTCACGACTTTGCCCTGCCCTCGAATCGTTGCGCCACCGAGGCCAGGGATGTCCGACATGAACCCGTCGAACGGTTTGACGACCACTTCCTGCTGTCCGTGGACGTGATCACATTGCAATGCGACCGGCCGCACGTCGTCGCGGATGCGGACGACCATCCCCAGTTCACCGGCAGTCGCCGGCGGCGTCTCGAGAGCATCCTCGAGGTCGAGAACGGGGTAGTGGTCGTCCTCGTCGACTGGAAGGACGGGTTCGCCATCGATTGTTTCGACATGTTCGACCGGGCCGATATCGTAGACAGCATCGGTCGGGACCCCGAACTCTTCGCCACCACACTCGACGAACAGGATATCGTCGATCGCGATCGAAACGGGGAGCGTCATCGTTACCGTCGTCCCGTTGCCGGGGTCGCTACTGATCGAAATCGTGCCGTCGAGTGATTCGATCGTCCGTTCGACGACGTCCATCCCAACCCCGCGACCGCTGATATCGGTCACTTCTTCGGCAGTCGAGAGGCCAGGATGAAACGCCAGATCGTATGCATCCTCGTCGGAAATTGTCTCGGCGGTGTCTTCGTCGATGACGCCCGCCTCGATGGCCTCCGACCGAAGGCGATCTGGATCGAGGCCGCTGCCGTCGTCAGCAACCGTGATCGTCACTTGATCCCGATTTCGGGTCGCTGATACCTCGACGCTACCGGTTTCAGGTTTGTCCGCTGCCAGCCGTTCGTCGGGTGATTCGATTCCGTGGTCGACGGCGTTGCGCACGAGATGAACCAGTGGATCACGAAGCCGCTCGAGAATCGTTCGATCCAGTTCGACATCCGAACCCTGGATCTCGAAGTCGACCTGTTTGTCCTGTTCTCTTGTGACGTCACGAACGATTCGTGGGAGTCGGTTGACGACCGTCTCGAGTGGAACCAGTCGAACGTCGGTGACCGTCTCCTGTAAGCCAGCGACTAAATCCTCGAGGTCGTCGACTTCTGGCTCGATCTGGTCGTGATCGGCACCGGATTCGACCGCGTGGCGCAGTCGGACCCGGGTCGTCACGAGCCCCTCGACGAGATTCAGGAGCTGGTCGACCTGTTCGACATCGACTCTGATCGACTGAATTTCTCCATCGTCTTTCTCGTCGGATCCCTGCGCATCTCGTTTTGGAATCGTAATATCGGGAAGCGGAAGCGTCGGTTCTTCGATAACTACCGACTCCTCATCGGCCGATTCCTCCTCACCGAAGCCGAGGTCCATCGCGTCGTCGCCATCTGAGATGTGCTGATCGGACCACTCCTCGCCGCTTTCAGTGAGTGTCTCTTCGTCGAACGAGGTCTCGATATCGGGTTCATCGGGGAACGCTGTAGCGCTGGCCCCATCTGGCTGACCGGCCGAATCACTCGAGGCGTCTGCGGTCGTCTCGAAGGTATCGGCGGGTTCCGATTCAGTAGACGACATCTCGGCCATCGACCCATCGTCGAACGAAGCATCCCCGAACGAGTCATCGACGTACGACCCATCGTCGAACGAAGCATCCCCGAACGAGTCATCGGCGTACGACTCATCATCGAACGAAGCCTCCCCGAACGAGTCATCGACGTACGACTCATCATCGAAGGAAGCATCCCCGAACGAGTCATCGCCAGCAGATACGTCTTCGATCCCGGAATCAGCGTGAACTGCCGGATCGTCTGGAACGGTGTCTGCTGGCTGCTCAAGTTCGTCATCGGATTCGTCGACCGCCTCGCTTGGCTTAACGTCGCCTCCAGCACTATCGGCTACAGGTTCGGTCACCTCACCAGCCGACGGACTATCGGCAGACGCTTCAACGGCGTCAGTCGGCGTCGGATCTGTTTCGGGGATGCCGGTCGAGTCAGTCTTCGTGTCCTCATCCGGTGCTTCGGTCGACGGTGAACCGTCGTCTTCCGTTTGGGTCGGTGTCGGTGCTGAGGCAGATATCCCCTCGAGTGGCTGTCTGTCCTCCGACTCGACCCCGGCTTCTGGACTCGAGGAGTGATCGTCCGTCGGGGTGTCGCCGGCTTCAGGTTGGGTGATCTCTTCTGCCGCCTCGAGTTCAGTCGCCCCGACTTCTTGTGGTGGCTGTTCGTCAGTATCGGCCCCGATAGCTGGTTCGTCGTCCGCTGTAGCCAGGCCGTCGTCGTCTGTTACAGCCAGGCCATCGTCATCAGCCGTAGACACTCCGTCATCCGCTGGAGCCAGGCCGTCATCATCCGCTG
>LKMM01000172.1 GCA_001563885.1 Natrialbaceae archaeon B1-Br10_E2g27 | reverse complement strand
TGAAATCGAGCTAGCTGGCCGTTCCGCTGGCTCGCGTCCCGTGTTCGGCAACACGCTTGTCGCGTATACTGGACGGTCGAGAGTGACTGCTGGTGGCGGGTCGTGCTTGATAGCGCCCGCTGTCACTTCGACAGGGACGAAAAACAATGGCAGCAAACGTTCTGTGTCAAGCCCAGCGACACACAGTTACTCTCTCTTTGTGAGAGATGCTGCTGTTTGCTGCTGAAAATTGGAACGGTGAGCCAGATGCTGCCACGGTCGGCGACCGTAATCGAGTGGTCGGAGCCAGTACTGGTTGGTTCGCCGATCAGACAGGCGTCGACCTCGAGTCGGTTGGCCTCGAGTAGCGCCTTCGTTCCGGCGTCGCCGGCGATTTCCTCGTCGCTGACGAAGGCAAACATGAGCGCCACCGGTGGACGAATTCCCGACTCGGCGAACCCACGAGCCACGGTAACCATCGCCGCGATGGCTCCTTTCATATCCGTCGCCCCCCGACCGTAGAGCCGGTCGTCGACGCGTTCACCGAGGGGGTCGCGTGACCAGCCGTCGGGGTCGTACGGAACGGTGTCGAGGTGGCCGCTGAAACACAGCGACCGCTCGCTCGTTCCCGAAAGCCACGCAAGCAGGTTTGGCTTGTCCGGATCGACCGCAAATCGATCGGTCTCGAGCCCGAGACCCGCCAGTTCCGACTCGAACCAGTCGACGATTGCCCGTGTCTCCCCGGGTGGGTTGGCCGTATCGAAGGCGACGAGCTCGAGTGTCGTCTCAGCAAGCTCCGACTGCAGCCGATCCGGCGAGGGGAGGATCTTGGCTCCGTCGTCAGCGGTCGAGTGGCTTCTCGAGTGAGAGTGGTCGGTCATCGGAACGTTGGTATTTTCCTTCGAATTCGTGAATTCGCTGGCCCATCGTCGCATACCATTCGTTGAGCGTCCGCCGCATCTCGGTGGCGATTTGGGAGGAATCGGTCGGTGAGTAGACGTGGTAGTAGCCGCCCTGATCACACGCGATATGTGCTTTATCGACGAATCCGTCCTGAAGCAATCGCTGGATCGCTCGGTAGGTCGTCGAACGCTCACGGTCGACGTGTTCGGCGATGTCGTCGATTGTCATCGGAGCGTCGCCCTCGATTAACACCTGATAACACTCCGTCTCAAGTGCGTTGAGTCCGTGGAGACACTCGAGCAGTCGCTCACACTGGAGGTCCTGCTCGAGTTGAGCCGTCATCGAGTCGGTCATATCGATCACTACACCCTCCGTGAGCATAATAGTTGTGTGTAAATTGTACAATTTTAGAATAGATGGTTCGATCGTAGAGTGCGGGGAAACCGGACTCGAGTCGGTGAACGAACGGCTAGTCGTTCGCAGATTCCCGAGAACCACGTTCCGAGGTGTTGTCAGTAGCGTAACTGGGGGTAGCGTCGTCCGTGGCTTCCGAAGTGGAGTCCTCAGTCACCCGGAGTTCACGGGGGGTTCGTCATCTGGCTGCATAGTATAGTGAATAGTATACAATGTCGGTGACTTAAGCCTTGGCGATGTTCCCCGATTGGCCTAACTACCGAACGACTGGGCAACCGGACAACATCACCTCGAGCAGAAGCAACATACATCGGTAGTTGTTTTGAACAGTATGGATTTCGACGATATCGTCCGGACGCGACGCTCAGTCCATCAATATACTGACGAGCCGATCGACCAGGAGACACTCGAGGCGATTTTCGAGACCGCTTCACTCGCTCCCTCGGGGTATAACCTCCAGCCCTGGGAGTTTCTCGTCATTGGTGAGGAGAAAGCGAAAGCCAACCTCGCGGAAGTCGCCTACGGGCAAGAACACGTCACCGACGCTGCCGTTGCTGTCGTCATCCTCGGAACGACCGACCTCACTGCACACGCCGACGCCGTCTTCGATGATTGGCTGGCAAAGGAGTATATCCCCGACGAGGAGGTCAAGACGGCGCTGCTCGAGAACGTCGAAGCGATGAACGAGATGCCCGAAGACGAACGCCGGATCTGGACGACCCGCTCGAGTGCGCTGGCGGCGATGACGCTCATCTACGCAGCCTGGGATCATGGCGTCGCAAGCTGTCCGATGGAAGGGTTCGATCCGGCCGGCCTCGTCGAAACCTTCGAGATTCCCGATGGCTACGAACCCGTCATGCTCGTGACCCTTGGCTACCCCGCCGAGGACGCCTCGGACATCGAAAACACTCGTAAAGGTCGGCGTCCAGTCGACGAGTTCGTTCATTATGAGAGCTTCGAGCCGGCACCCAAAACGAGCCTCGAGGTCCCTGGTGAGGACGGCGACTGATTTGAGGATCGAGCGCGGACGTTCATATCCATGATAGACCTGCGAAGCGACACCGTGACGCTCCCGAACGACGAGATGCGTGAGGCGGCTCGCGACGCCCAGGTTGGCGACGATGTCTACGAAGAAGATCCGACGGTCAACGCCCTCGAAGCGCACGCAGCCGAGATTCTCGACATGGAAGCAGCGCTGTTTGTCCCCTCGGGAACGATGGGTAACCAGATTGCCGCCCGCACACACACCGACCGCGGACAGGAACTCCTCTGTGAGGCCGAAAGCCACGTCTACAAATGGGAACTCGCGGGCCTCGCCCAGCACGCCGAAGTCCAGACACGAGCCATCGAGGGTGACGACCGTGGCGTTATCACACCGGAGCAGGTTCGAGCGGGCTACGTCGAAACGGACCTTCATCGGCCGGGAACTGGACTTCTTACGCTCGAGAACACGCACAATAGCAAGGGTGGGACTGCGCTCGCATGCGAAGATATCGAATCGGCCGCAGACGTAGCCCACGAACTCGGTGTCCCGGTTCATCTCGACGGCGCACGGCTGTTCAACGCAGCGGCCGCACTCGACGTCAGTGCTGCCGACATTGTAGAGCCGGTCGACACGGTGATGTTCTGTCTCTCGAAGGGGCTGGGAGCGCCGGTTGGATCGATGATCGCCGGTCCATCGGAGTTCATCGACCGGGCGCGCCGCGTCCGGAAACTTTTCGGCGGCGGTATGCGACAGGCCGGTATCATTGCCGCGCCCGGCATGGTCGCCCTCGAAAACCGACACCGGCTTACCGAGGACCACGAGCGGGCCAAGCGCCTCGCGGCGGGTCTCGACGAACTCCCCGGTCTAACCGTCCAGTCGCCTGAGACGAACATTGTCCTTCTCGAGACCGACGTTCCAGCGACAGAGTTTCTGGAGATGTGTAAGGGCCAGGGCGTCCTCGGTGTCCCCTTCGACGACTACGTTGTCCGCTTCTGTACGCACTGGAACGTTGGCGACGCAGACGTCAAGGAGGCTATTGCAGCCGTCGAACGGGCCGTTCCATCTTGAAATCGTGTGACGGGCTTACGCCCAGTCCGTCGACCGAAGAATCGCTTCCTGCCACCGTTTGTACCGATGGTCGACGTTCATCCCTTCTGTCGGAACGAACGTCCGATCGACCTGCCAGTTCTCTTTGAGTTCTTCTACGGTGTCCCAGTAGCCGACGGCGAGTCCGGCCGCGTAGGCAGCGCCAAGAGCGGTCGTCTCGTTGACCACTGGTCGGATAATTTCGTTGTGCAAGATCGTTGCCTGAAGCTGGCAGAGAAAGTTGTTCCGGACAGCGCCACCGTCGACGCGAAGCGTCGAAAGTGGGATTGCTGCGTCTTCGACCATCGCCTCGGCGACATCCCGTGTCTGAAAGGCGATCGACTCGAGGGCCGCACGAACCAGATGTTCACGTCGTGTCCCTCGTGTTAGCCCGACGATTGTGCCGCGAGCGCGTTGGTCCCAGTGTGGGGCCCCGAGTCCGGTAAGTGCCGGGACGAAGTAGACGCCATCAGTCGAGTCGACGCTTCTGGCAAGCTGTTCGGATTCGGTTGCGTCCTCGATAACTGACAGCTGTTCGAGCCACTCGATTGCGGCTCCAGTGATGAATATTGGTCCCTCAAGTGCATACTGTGCGGGCTCTCCTGACAGTTGAAAACCGACCGTGGTGAGAAGTCCGTACTCGCTCATCACGGCCCGATCGCCAGTATTCATCAGCATGAACGACCCTGTTCCGTAGGTCGTTTTCGCATCACCTGGCTCGAAACAGGTCTGCCCGAACAACGCTGCCTGCTGGTCGCCGAGTGCTGCTCCAACGGGCACACTCGCACCCAGAAATCCGTCCGGATCGGTCCGTCCGTAAAGCGATTCGTCCGAGGACGGTCGGACCTCCGGGAGCGCAGCGCCAGGAACGTTAAATTCCGCGAGAAGATCGGCATCCCACTCCAGATCGAACGTATTGAACAGCATCGTTCGAGAGGCGTTGGTAACGTCAGTTACGTGATTGCCTGTCAGGTTATAGATGAGCCAGCTATCGATCGTTCCGAGCAGTAGTTCCCCATCCGCTGCCCGGTCGCGGACATCCCTGGGACGCGACCGGCTGAGTTTGATCGGATCGCTGTTATCGAGCAGCCACTCAGCTTTCGGTGCCGAAAAGTACGCATCGGGCTCGAGCCCAGTTTTGTACCGGACAGCGTCGACTTTGCCCTCGGCCTCGAGGCGTTCGATCCGACCCGTCGTTCGACGGTCTTGCCAGACGAGCGCGTTCGCAATCGGCTTCCCTGTTGCCCGCTCCCAGAGGACGATGGTCTCTCGCTGGTTCGTGACCCCGATCGCCTCTAACTGACTTGCCTCTATGTCGCCGTCCTCGAGTGCCTCGGTTACTACACGTTTGGTATTGGTCCAAATCTCCATCGGGTCGTGTTCGACCCACCCCTGATTCGGATACAACTGTTCGTGTTTACGGTAGGCACTCGAGACGACGGTACCGCCGTGATCGAAGATAATGAACCGTGTCCCCGTCGTTCCCTGATCGATCGAACCAACATACGTGTTTTCAGACATTCCGTAGCGAACACACTCCGTAGCTGACGGCGGTTATCGACCGGAACGACTTCGAGTCCCAGTCTCCGTCATCTGGTCACGAGGGCGACGGTAGATGTGAATCTTTATACTTATTCGAGGTCGAAGCGATCGAGTGTCATCACCTTGTGCCACGCGTCGGCGAAGTCGTTGACGAGTTGTGCTTCGCCGTCTTCAGCGGCATACACTTCGGCGATGGCCCGGAGTCTGGAGTTCGACCCGAAGATGAGGTCAACACGGGTCCCTTCCCAGACGACGTCGCCACTCTCTCGGTCACGAAGTTCGTACAGTCGCTCGTTCGCTTCGCTTGCCGTCCACTCGTAGTCCATCGAGAGTACGGTCTGGAAGAAGTCGTTGTTCAGCGTGCCTGGCTCGTCCGTGAAGACGCCGGCATCCGAGTTCTGATAGGTCACACCAAGCGCGCGCAGCCCGCCGACCAGCACCGTCATCTCAGCCGGCGTCAGGTCAAGCAGGTCTGCTTTGTCGACGAGCAGTTCTTCGGGTGAGCGCTCAAGCACATCACCCTCAGTAAAGTAGTTGCGAAAGCCATCAGCGTCGGGTTTCAGTGCCTGGAAGGACTCGGTGTCTGTCTGCTCTGGGAGCGCATCGGTTCGACCCGGTTCGAAGGGAATTTCGATATCGTATCCGGCCTCGGCTGCCGCTTGCTCGACGGCTGCGTTTCCGCCAAGCACGATGAGGTCGGCAAGCGAGACACGCACGTCGTCGGACCGAGACTCGTTGAACTCAGCCTGGATTCCCCCGAGCGTCTCGAGTACGGTTTCCAGTTCCGCCGGCTCGTTGACTTCCCAGCTTCGCTGTGGCTCGAGGCGGATTCTGGCTCCATTGGCTCCGCCGCGTTTGTCGCTATCACGGTATGTCGATGCCGACGCCCAGGCGGTTTTGA
>LKMM01000171.1 GCA_001563885.1 Natrialbaceae archaeon B1-Br10_E2g27 | reverse complement strand
GGTGGACCGAGGCTACTGGCGAACGGTCTCGCTCGTCACGACGTGGCAGGTCGCCGCGAGCATCTGTTATTACAGCGTCTTCGCCGCGACGCCGTTTTTTCGGGACGCCTTTGGCCTCTCGCGGTTTTCCGTGGGCCTCGTTATCACCGCGCTGACGATCGGCTACGCGACGTTCCTCCTCCCCGTCGGCGCGCTCATCGACCGCTACGGCGAGCGTGAACTCCTCACCGGTGGCCTCCTCGGGCTGGCGACGACAGCAGCCTTGATCGCAGCAGCCCCAACGTTTCCGCTCGTACTCGTCGTCGCGTTCGGCCTCGGATCGCTGTATGCCACCGCGATCCCGGGCACGAACAAGGCCATCTACGACGCCATCGCCGCCGGCAGACAGAACGTCGCGATGGGGATCAAACAGGTCGGCGTCACCGGCGGCAGCGCGATCAGCGCGTTGCTCGTCACCGGCCTCGCCGGATACCGCTTCTGGCAGGCAGGCTTTCTGGTCGCGACGGCTGTCGGCTTCGTCGTCGCCGTCACCTTCTATCGGTTCTACCAGTCCTCGAGCGAGGTCACCGACGGAGGCTATCCGGACTTTCGGCGACTCTCACGAAATCGTCCGTATCGACTGCTCGTCGTCGCGGGATTCTTTCTCGGTGCAGCCCTGTTTACGACGACCGGCTACACCGTCCTCTACGTCGAGGAATCGATCGGCGCGTCGGTGTTCGCCGGCGGCGTCGTGCTCGCACTCGTTCAACTGTTCGGCAGCGTCGGCCGCATCCTCGGCGGCTGGCTGAGCGACACCCTCCCCGGTGACCCACAGCGTCGGATCGGCACCATCCTCCTCGTCCAAGCACTCGCCAGCACCGCGATGTTCGTCGCCGTCGGCTGGGTCTCGAGCCCACTGTGGGCCGCTGTGGCGTTTGCTATGCTCGGGCTGTTCGTGCTTGGCAACACGGGCGTCTACTACTCGTGTATGGCAACCCTCGTTACGGCCGAAGAGATGGGGGGCGCAACGGCAGGCGGTCAGCTTTCGCTCGTCGCCGGCTCGATCGTCGCCCCGCCCGTGTTCGGCTACCTCGCGGACACGGTGGGATATCACGCCTCGTGGCTGTTGCTCGCCGGGGGAACGCTTCTCGCCGCAGTCCTCGTCTTCGCCGTCACCCGCCTCGAGTCGCCGGTCGCCGAACCTGCGATGGCCGATCGGTAAGACGGTTCGTGGAGGGACCCCTTTTTGCCGCCTCGTTGCGTAGCGTCGTGTATGTATCGCGTCCTGCTTCCGGTCGACACCGACGAGACGCGGGCCCGAGCGCAACTCGAGGCGGTACTCGAGTTACCCGGGGCCGCAGACGAGGTCGTCGTAGACGTTGTTCACGTCTACGAAGACACCACAGCCAGAGATGCCGAGTGGGCAGCAGGGGGGTTTGCGGACGCGTTCGAGTCGGAGATGGCAAAACGATCGGTCGAGGATCGGCGGCCGCCGTCGATCGAAACCATCGCCGACTCACTCGAGGATGCCGGCATCGAGTATACCCTCCACGAGACGGGCGGCAAACCAGCAGAGAAGATCCTCGAGGCTGCTGAGGAACTCGACGTCGACGTCATGATCCTCGGCGTCGCAGAGCGGACGCCCGTCGGCAAGGTGTTGTTCGGAAGCGTGGCTCAGGCCGTCATTTTGAGCAGCGAGTGTCCGGTGATGACGGTCTCGAGGGAACGAGTGTAGCGAACACCGCCGCCAGTCTGCAAACACTTAGGCCCATTCACCAAGAATGCTCGAGCAACGATGGTAGACGAACTCGAAGAGCCCGCTGATGAACTGCCCGCAACCCCTGGAACACTTGCCGAGGAACATCCCGAGGTCTGGGAGGCCTACTCGGAACTGGGCGAGGCCTGTGCCACAGCGGGCCCGATCGACGACGAGACGAAACGGCTGATCAAACTCGGGATGGCCATCGCCGCCCAGTCGGAAGGTGCCGTCCATTCCCACGTCCGGCGTGCGTTAGACGAAGGCATCGATCCGGAAGCCATAGAACAGGTTGCGATCCTCTCGATTCCGACTGTTGGCTTCCCGCAGGCGATGGCTGGGCGCTCCTGGATTCGGGATCTGACCGACGAGGAGTGACTGGCTGCCCGAAAGTCGAATCGCCTAACACCTCCGACCGTCTGGAGTCACGTAATGGCCCGTCGTGCGTTCCGGATCGCCTACGATGGAAGCGAGTATTACGGCTTCCAGCGCCAGCCCGACGTTCCAACCGTCGAGGACGCTATCTTCGGGGCACTTCGGGACCTCGAGGTGCTGCCAGCGGAGGCTCACAAACCCGACGGCTACGCTGCGGCCGGCCGAACCGACAGGGGTGTCTCGGCACTTGCCCAGACGATCGCCCTCGAGTCGCCGGTGTGGCTCACCCCGCGAGCGCTGAACGCCGAACTCCCCGCCGACGTTCGGGCGTGGGCCAGCGCCGACGCCCCCGAGGACTTTCATGCCACACATCACGCACACGAACGGGAGTACACCTATCACTGCTACGGTCCAGCAACGACCTCGAAGTCGGGTTTGGATGATCCCTCGAGGGCTGTGGCCGTCGACGACGACCGGTTTCGAGCCGCCTGCAAGGCCCTCTCCGGAGCCCACGATTTTCACAACCTTACGCCCGACGACCACAACACCGAACGTGCGCCCACCCTGTCGGCCGTCCGCGATGGTGACTACCTCGTCGTTACGGTTACCGCCGGTGGCTTTGCACGCGAACTCGTCCGTCGGCTCGTCTCGCTCGCATACGCCGTTGGCCGCGGCGAGGAGCCACTCGAGAAACTCGACCGGGCTCTGGCAGCCGAGCCGTTGCCCGGCCACGAGGGAATCGCCCCCGCCCCACCGGAGCCACTGGTATTGACCGACGTTCGCTACCCTGCCCTCGAGTTCGAACTCGACCCCGAGGCGGCCGCGAGCGCTCGAGCACTCTTCGAGACTCGAGCGATCGAACGCCGGACTGGCGCTCGCGTTGCCCGACAGCTCGGTGACGGAATTCGGTAGCCAGACCGTCCGGCACCGAACGTCGAATTTCGTCAGGGCTTTTTGATCGCGGCCGCATCTCGAGACATGGAACTGTCGCCGGAGGAGTACGGTGCATACTGGCGGGCGTCGATCTACGTCGCCGCCGGATTCCTGCTCGTTTTCTTGAGCTACCGGTTTGTCATCACCGAACTGTTTGCCTTCGGGAACGCCGGCGCGCTTCTCATCGGTATCTTCCTCTTTACAGCGTTGCTGTTTGCCGGAACCTTCCTCGCGATGCTCGGGGTTGCCCGCGTCGTCCGGACGGCGGTCGATGCCGAGATGCGCGGTTGACTTCCTCCAGCGGACTGATACGGGTTGCTGTAACGATTTACCGGTGCAACCGCCGGACGGGTCGCGGTTGCGCCGGAAATGACGTACAGCGATCCGTATGAACACGTACGAATTACTCGGTCGGGTGCTCTCTTCTCGGCCCTGTCCCGGATTGCCATCGCCGCCTATAGAGGCCGACTGCGAGCGCGCCGAGTCCGAGCAACCAGATCAGGAGGTTCCCGAGACTGCCGAGATAGGGCACCTGGACGAAAAGCGCGCCACCGACCATCCCAGCGATCAGTGCCAGCCACCGATTATCCACGCGTATGAGGCTGAGCACCCAGGCGGCGACGGCAAACCGGCCGTAAACGAGCCCGATCCAGGCGAGGAGTGCAAACAGGAACGCGCCGGCGATTGTCACCGGGATCCCGATAACCGTAATCGCGAACACAACAAGCAAGAGTGGCATACCGACGACTACTGCCACTCCGACAAGCCCCGTCCGTACAGGATCATCCGCCACCCGCGTCGCGACGCCGTTCGAAAAGCGCGGAAAGAACACGAGAAGCGCAGCTCCCAGAAGCAGGTTGAGCAACAGCGCATACAGCGCGAACACCCACTCGGTAAACGGCTGAATCGTCTCGAGCGTCGATGGCCCGATTGCCGGATCGTGTGTGATCTCGCCGGCGACCGCGTCGGTGTTGCCCTCGAGGGTGCCACCATAGCGCAGGTCGCCGCCGACGGTTGCCGCCTCACCGAGGGTAATGGTCTCAGCGCCGGCGGTCACGTCCGCCTCGACGGTTCCATCTATCCCCACCGTGCCGGCACCTGCCGATAGCGACCCGCCGACAGTTGCACCCTCGGCAATGATGACGGTGCCTGCGCCACCACTGACGTCACCGCCGACGTCCCCGGTGATCTGGACGCTGCCGGCAGCCCCGCTCACATCACCCTCTACCGTTCCCTCAATACGGACGTCACCTGAGACAGCACTGACATCGCCAGTGACCGTGGCACCGTCCTCGACGAGCACACTCCCCGCGACGCCCTCGAGGCTGGTAACGGTCTCACCCTCGCTGACGACGATTCCCCCACCGACTCCCGTCTCCGACTGGGCGGCGACTACGGGTACCGAGCCGACCAGTACTCCGACCGCGAACACCACGAGTACGATCCTGACAACCTGTTCGGACATACCGATCGCCACACCAACCAGCGAAATAATACTGTGACACGAACGACACGTTCGATGAGAGTCACACTGACTGTTGACTCTCCGACACACAGCCGATGGACCCGCTTGCTGGGTTCGGTTCGTGGAGTGAAACCGAACTCGACGAGGCCGTTCGCGAGGTGAAACGCGAACCCGATGAGGACTTCGAGCGCATCTCCGGGTTGAGTGTCGAGAATCCGAGACAGTCGTACCGTTGATTCGGCAGCGAACTATCGTCGCTATTCGAGTCGGTATCGCAACAGTGCGGCGATTCCACCGAGATTCGAAAGTTGCTGGCCCGGCGGGAACTCACTCGAGAAAACCGTTACGTCGCCGCCTTTCTGTTCGGTCGTGCGGACGATGTCGTCGACGTCGATGGCCCACTCGCCGTCGGGGCCACGTTCCTTTCTGAGCCGGTCGTCGAGGATGAGCAGGCGTTCTATCGCGCCGTAGTCGGCGGCTTGCTGGACGCTCTCGGGGCCGTAGGCGGCTTTCGCTCCCTGGGCGATACGCTGGGTGAGTTCGTCGATATACTCGGCTTCACTCTCGATGCGTGTCTCCTGTTGGACGTCTGCGACGGCACCGCGTTTTAAGACCTCGTGGACGCCACGGTCGCCGACACTCGCCGTATCGACCATGGTGAGTTTCTCGACGACCGCCGGTTCGTTCTCCTCGAGATATTTCTGTGCATCCTGTTTGGTAAAGCCGGGACCGGCGAGGATGATCGCGTCGGCGTCTTGCCGACGGAGGACGGCCCCGAGTTCGGCGAACAGTTCCGAACGGTCGCGGGCGTACTCGCCTTTGCCCGTCGGGCCGGTGATCGTCGCCCGTTCTTCGGTGCCGTACTGGGCGACCGTGTGGACGTGGGCCTGGCCCTCCTCGACCGTGGCGATGGCAACGTCGGGGTTTTCAGTCGCCTCTTTGGCCTCCTCGAGACGGGCCTCCTGGTCCGGTTTAAAGCGTTTCTCGATCGAGAGTTCGTCGCGTTCTTCGACGTTTAGGGTGTGATGAAAGCCGAGTTGGTCCTCCCGCGAGCAGGCGACGATTTCACCGCCGACACGGAGCCGGTTGGCGAACTTGTGGAATTCGATGTCGTCGACGGCGATGGCAACCCACATGTGTTCGCGTTCGCCGCCGGTATCGCGCATCTGGTCGTCGTTGCGCTGGATTCGCCGGGTCGTATCGCCCGCCACGCGGTCGCCCGGCTCCAAGACGTACTGGAGATGCCAGAGATCGTCGACGCTCTCGGGGACGACCGTCAGCCGCTCGCGTCCGCCTTCGACCTGCTCACGGTCTTTAAT
>LKMM01000170.1 GCA_001563885.1 Natrialbaceae archaeon B1-Br10_E2g27 | reverse complement strand
GTTTAAAATAGGTTCTCGAGACGATCGTCCGCGAAGGCGTCGGCGTGGTCGACTTCGTCGGCCGCTTTCGCCTCGTTTGCCTCGCGGGCGCGCTTCATGAATTGTTCGATGCGAGCCGACCGTTCAGCACCGCCTAACAGCACGAGTGCGCCAAGCCGGTCGGTCTCGAGTGGGAAGTCACCGCCACGGACCTGCATGCTGTCGGTTTCGTCTTCGACCCAGCGGCGAGCTTTCTCCATGCCCTTGCGGGGAATCGCCTGTGGGTCACCTGCGATGACCAACAAGGCAGCGTCTGCACTCGTCGCGTCGGGCATGCTCGTGCCGGTGAGCAGTGCCTGTCGGGCGACGGTCATCACTGTCCGAAGGTTCTGATCGGATTCGTCGCTTGCAATCTCGCTTGCATAGCCAAGCACCGAAATTCCACCGGAACGCAGCGTGTTGATCACTTCACTCGAGTCGACGACGCTTTCGCCGACGCCCTCGACGGCCTCGCCGGAGGCAAAGAGTAAGCCGACCCGACGGGCGATTTTCTCGTTGATTCGGTCGAACGCACCCTGGACGCTTTCGCCTTGTTCGTGCCAGGCGTCGTTGTCGATGAGTAGCGTCGAGTCGGCCTCCCGGGCGAGTGTCTTCAGCGAACGACCGGCGTTGGCCTGATACAGTGTGCCTTCGTTTCGTCCCGGAAGAACGCCGAGTGCGTAGACGGGGACGTCATAGACACGCTGGAGGTGGTGGACGAGGACTGGTGCGCCGCCGCTTCCAGTTCCTCCGCCGAGACCGGCGACGACGAAGATGGCTTCAGAACGGGAGGTGATCCGGCCATCGAGGCCACCAAGCACCTGCTGGATATCGTCTTGCATGATCTGCGTGCCAAGTTCGTTGTCACCGCCGACGCCGTGGCCGTTGACGCGGTCGGCACCGATCAGTTTCGTCTCGACGAACTCGAGTGAGTGGAGGTCAGGTTTCGCGGAGTTGACGGCCAGGGCACCCTGTACGGCTCCGAATCCCATGTTCGCGTCGAACTGGGCGAGCCGTTCGGTGATCTTCCCACCGGCCTGACCGACTCCGATCAGGGCGACTTTCATACGATGTAGCTCTCTATGAAGGAAGTTGAACGTTCCGGTGAGTTACTCGATGAGGTATGAGTGCTGTTCGTGCTCCCGCGTCAACCGTTTCCGCTAATACTTATTCACCGGGCTAGTGTGATAGGAGTATGACCGATTCCGATTCCGTCACCGTCGGGGTGTTGAGCCTTCATACGAGCAAGGAAACGAAGGCGATTCTCAACGCCGTCGAGGATTTAGGACACGAGACGGAGTGGTTGCGAACGGAGAATACGACGATCAGCGTCACCGACGGCAGTGTGGTGCTCGAGCCAGCGGTTGATGTGATCGCCAACCGAATGCTGTTATCGAACACCGAACATCCCGCCGAAGAACTCGGACTCGCGAACACGTTCGCACAACTCGTCCCGATGCTCAACGAGCCAGCAACCGTGTTGACAGCGATGCACAAACTCTCGACGGCAACGACGCTTGCGACCAACGACGTCCGGACGCCCGACGTCACCCTTGCGCTCAACAGCGACGCACTCAACGCCGCTCGAGACCGCTACGGCGAGGAGGCCGTCTACAAGACGGCAATCGGCACCCACGGCGGCGGCACGTGGAAAGTCGGGGCCGACGATCCGGTCAACGCGATGGTCGGCAACCGGTATGCGTTCTTGCAGGAACTCGTCGACCAGGAGGGCGTTCCGAACCGCGATATCCGTGTCTACGTTGTCGGCGGCGAGGTGATCGCCGCGATGTACCGGTATGCCCCCGACAACGACTGGCGAACGAACGTCGCCCTCGGTGGCTCCGTCGAGGACGCGACCAATGACCTCCCCGAAGAAGCCCGCGAGATGGCTCGCCGGGCATCGAACGCAGTCGGCCTCGATTACGCCGGCGTCGACCTCGTCGAGGGTGAGGAAGGCTGGTTCGTCCTCGAGGTCAACCCCACCGCCGGGTTCAAAGGCCTCTATCAGGCGACTCATGTCAGCCCTGCACCCTATATCGCCAAACTCGCAATCGAACGCGCCGGCGGGAGCGTCGACGATGACCGCGTCGCTGACATCTCGACGGTCCTCGACGACAGCCGCCCACTCGCCCAGCCTCGCCAACCCGCCCAGGACGAGGTCGAGCCAGCGCTCATCGGGTACATCGAAGAGGTGGTCGTCTCTGGGACCAGCGGCTCGAGTTCGGTGCTGGCGAAATCCGACACCGGCGCGACCCGAACCAGTATCGATACCTCACTCGCGGCCGAGATCGGTGCCGGGCCGATCAAATCGATTACACGGGTCAAATCCGGTAGTTCCAAGACGGCTCGTAGCCGGCCGGTCGTCGACGTCGTCGTCGGCGTCGGCGGTAACCGACACACAGTCACCGCGAGCGTCGAAGACCGCAGCCATATGGACTATCAGGTGCTGTTGGGCCGTGACATCCTCGAGAACTACCGCGTCGACGTCAGCCGCCGTGTTGACCAGGATGCCGTGGATATGCCCGAAGAGGAGTGAGACGGGCGGTATCGAAACGTCCTCTCAACGGGAGAGAGGTATCAATTGTCGCCGCAAATCTTCTGGAGAGATCTACGAAGAACACATAGATTTATTTTGTAGCTGTCCGAACAAAACAGTGTATGTCAACGGTTCTCGCTTCCACGCTCTCCAGCAAGCCCGTCATGGGATCGGATGGAACCGAACTCGGAACGGTCCACAACATCACGATGAACGTCGGAACCGGCGAACTCGAGTACGCCCTCGTCGACCCCGTACGCGACAATATCGGACGGTTCGACCGAGACGAAAATGGTCTCCTCGTCGTTCCTGCAGGTCGGCTTCGATCGGTCGGCGATTATTTAGTCGTCGATTAATACTGCCGGACGTAAGTCGTGAAAGATTCTCACCGCCACGGGGTGGCGATCATACAGTTCCGTCCGATAGTATAAGTCCACGAGTTCAGTCGTGAGTTTCTGACGGTTGTGTGCTAATTTCGAACCCGGTACCACCGTCGATCCCCTCTCGAAGGTCAATGTGCCACCCATGGGCCTCGATTACGTCGCGGACGATCGAAAGCCCGAATCCGGTTCCATCCTGGCTGGTGGTGTGCCCACGCTCGAACACGAACTGGCGCTGTTCTGTTGGAATCCCGACTCCGTTGTCCTCGATGATGAAGCCTTGGTCGGGATCATCGCACCGGTGGCTAACTCTGACACGCAGTTGGCTGTCTGTATCGGCCCCCTCCGTTCGATTCCGTCTCGGCCCGTGTTCAACACTGTTCTGGAAGAGATTCTCGAAGAGGTGAAGCAACTGCTCACGATCGCCCATAACCGTCCAGCCATCGTCGAGATTACACTCGAGCGTTGTGTCTCTAATCTGGGTCACCTCCCACGCTTCGAGAGCGACCGACTCAATTTCAACCGGCGACGGATCTGTGAGTGTCGCTCCCGCTTGCGCCATGGTGAGGAGGTTCGTGATCATGTGTTCCATCCGCAGGTGAGCCCGCTGGATCGCTTGGAAATCGGCCTGGCTTGGGGATGACTCGGCGAATTGGACGTACGTCTGTGCACGAGCAAGCGGTGTTTGCAGATCGTGGCTGACCACGCCTGCAAACTCCTCTAGTCGCCGATTCGTTCGCTCGAGTTCGCGCTCTCGGTCGTTTCGCTCGGTGACATCACGAGAGTAAAGCACAATATTCCCGATGAGGCTGGTATCACGCAAGTCGACAGCGATACCCTCGAGGACGAGCCGGCTCCCGTCGCGGTGTCTGACACGGTACTCGAATCGTGTTTCGGTCTGTGGCCCCTCACACAGCGCGTTAAACCGCTCGACAGCACTCGAGCGGTCTGCATCGTCGATGGTTTCGAACAATGATTCCCCGAGACGGTCTTCGGGTCGATAGCCGAGTACGGTGTAAGTCGAGGGGCTTGCATATCTGATGATCCCGTCTTCGTCGACTACGGTAACTACGTCGGAGACGTTCTCGATTAGCGCCTGAAAGCGCTTTTCAGCCCGCCGCTGCTCGGTGACGTCCCGGAGAGTCAAAACGGCTCCAGCAGTCCGGTCGTCACCGACGACGGACACGCTTGCATCGACGATTGTGTCGTCTCTATCGAACGTTAGCTCCTGTATCGATCCCTCGAGGAGCGGAAGACATTCCGGAACGACGGCATCGATCGGGCGTCCAATCGTGGCCTCATCGTCGAACAACGACTGGGCCGCTGGATTACGATCGACGATCCGCCGTTCGTCATCGACGACGAGGTAGCCATCGCGCATGCTATCGATGACGCTATCGCGAGCGATCGGGACGAGATCCAGCCAGCGATACCGATAGAGGGCAACGACGATCAGGATCCCTGTCAGCCCGAAACCCCAGACGGAGTAATTAATCTCGGTTATCCCGTTGTGAGCGAGCACGTTAGCAAGCCCTGGGATAAGCGGTGCCAACACGACCAGTCGTGCCTGCTTGTGATAGACCCCGCTTCCTCGAGCGTCGAGATACTCGAGAAAGAATAGATAGATGCCGCCGGCCGACAGCCCCCAGTTGTAAAGGACATAGAGCCAGTAGGTTGGATTCTGATAGGCTGCAATCGGGAGCAGGACCTCGGTAAACTGCACCGGATCGTGCATCAGTCCGTGGAACGGGTTCGTCCACGTCAGGACGATCCATCCGGTGGTGATGAGATAAAGCAGTCCGAGTCGGCGAACGGTGAACCAGTTTCGCTTGCCGGCGTATACGATAGCAAAATGAAACAGCCCAGTGGACATGATCACGGCACCCGAATCGACCGTTTTTGCGAGTACGAACCCGGCTGTCGGGTCCGTCTCGATGAGCAAAAATGCCTGCGGGATAGTCCAGAGTGCAATCCCAGCGAAAAACGCACTCAGTGGAACGAAGTCGCCTTTCCGCCGAGTCCGAACGACTACTACCGCAAGCACAAAATTCAGGAGCCCAACGAGTACGAGGCTGAGTACATGTACCGTTGTAAACTCCTGGGTCACGTCTCTCTGAACGTCGCGTTCTGTAATATATACTCCCCCGAGAGCTAACGGAGGGTGACTACCGACGACCGCTCGAGTGTCGCACTAACAGCCCAATAGCGAGCAGTAATCCAACGAGTGCAACCTGGCTTCCGAACCCAGGAACACCGTCAGCGTCCTCGTCTATCTCCGGTTGATCGTCGGTATCGACCGGTGTGTCATCAGCGGCGTCATCGTCATCCGCGGGCACCTCTTCGTCAACAGCGTCATCGTCACCCGCGGGCACCTCGTCGTCATCGTCATCGTCATCTGCGGACGTATCGTCGTCGGCAGGTGCAGGTGGAGCACCGCCACCGCCGCCACCGCCGCCACCGCCACCACCCCCACCGCTCGAGGGAGAGGCAACCTCGAAGGACAGGTCCTCGGTTGCTTCGTTACCCGCGTGGTCGCTAATCGACACCCACACCTCGTAGGTGGTCCCGTCCTCGACCGAAAGCGTGTGTTCGATCGCCGAGGAGGTAATCGAGGTGTTGTCGTGGTCGGTGTAGTCGACGCCGTCGATCTCGAGGACGGCGGAACTCGCGGAAATTCCGGAGAGTTCGTCTTCGTACTCGAGGCGGATATCGACGGTTTCGGTTCCGGCTGCGAATTCGTCTCCGTCTGTGGGTGTGTCTGCCGTGATCGCCGGCGGTTCAGTATCCGGGACGAACGCGCCGTAGGTCGAGAACCTGCTGACAGACGCCGTGAGGTGTGGGCTGTCGTCGATCTGGGTCACGGTCGAATCGGCGACCGGATCCCACGCGCCGCTCGCGTCGTCGTAGTACTGCAACTCGACCTCGTCGG
>LKMM01000016.1 GCA_001563885.1 Natrialbaceae archaeon B1-Br10_E2g27 | reverse complement strand
GCGTTCAAACTTGCCGACTATTTTGACTGTCGGATCGAGGACCTCTTCGAGCCCGAACTGAACGGCGAGTAACCCTTGGCGTTATGACCGCTCGAGCGGGCTCCAGCCCTGATCGACGGCCAGCGCGACGACATAATAGATGAACCCGAGGGTGACAAGCAGCGGCCAGTTGATCTCACCCTGCCAGTACTGGATTCCCGCAAGTACCAGCACGATCAGCGTCGTGTCCCCGAGTCGCGCAACCGCTGCCGAAGTCGAATCTCCCATGCCTGGTTTCCGAGATGGGGATACTACGCTATAGTACCGGTGTTTTTCCCGACCAGTCCGTTTTCGGGATGGACTGTCAAATCGTCAATCTATGTTATATCGGTTGGCGTCGTACATCTGTTTGGAGATTCACATGACTACAACAGACGTATCGGCCGGAACCTACACACTCAAACACGGCTGGCGAACCCTCGCTATCGCCGGTGGCGTCGTTGCCCTCGTGGGGATGGTCGCGATTGCACTTCCGTTCGTTGCGGGCATCTCACTTGCACTCGGACTGGGAGCGCTGTTGATCGTCGCCGGGGTCGTCCACGCGGCCCACGCGATCACTGCCCGCGGCTGGACTGGCTCGCTCTGGCAGCTCGTCCTCGCGGTCGTCTCCGTCGTCGCCGGTGCGTTGGTACTTGTCAATCCCTTCGTCGGGCTGGCGAGTCTGACGCTCTTGCTCGTTGCATACCTGCTCGTCGACGGCATCACCGAACTCTGGATGGCTCGCCGGATGGACGACCAGCCCGGCCGCGCTACCGTTGCGTTCAGCGGCGTCATCTCGCTGGTCCTGGCTGCGCTTCTCTGGAGTGCCTTCCCCGCTGATGTGCTCTGGGCGATTGGCCTCCTCGTCGGTATCAGCCTCGTGATGACCGGCCTCTCGATGGCCGCTGTCGCCTACGCCGGCCGAAACGCCGAGGACGAACCCACCACCGCACCCGAACCACGCGGTGTTTGATCGACACTATTTTTCAGCTACTTTCCCAGTACCGAATCGAAGAATTTCCGTTCTGCAGTTCGGAGATGCTGGTTGAACGTTGCCGGCGCGATTCCCAGTCGCTCGGCGACTTCCTCGCCCGTACTCTCTCGTGGCCAGTCGAAATATCCCGCGTGGTAGGCCGTCTCGAGGGCTGCTCGCTGTTTTTCGGTCAACGCTTCCTCGAGCACCGACTGTGGTCGAATACTCGAGCGATCGCCGCGTTCGGTCGTTCGCTTGGCCAGATAACCGACATCGTCGCGTTCGTCCCTGATACGTTCGATCATCTGACGGGTATCCCGGCCCCGAGGGAGTTCGACGACGAACCGGAACTCGCCGTCTTCGATCGTCGCTGAGCTGACTCGGCCGCTGTGGGTCGCGATCGTTTCAAACAGCGAGAATGCCGTCGGCACGAGGAGTTCGAACTCGAATTCCTCACGTCTGGCCGAAAGGACACGTCCCTCGGCGATCCCATCGGTTTCCTCGACCGCCCCAAAAAAGGCTTCCTGGGAGACGGCGGAAGCCGAGCCGTACGCAAGCAACGTCTCATCGCTCCAAATGAATTGCTCAATGCTAATCGCACACGCGTTAGACGCCGTGAGGTCGATCAGCGGTTCGGCCATCTCCCCGACCCGAAACTCGAGTTCGACGACCGAATCGCTCACCAGCGCATCCTTTCGTTCGATGGCCGTAATCGCGTGGGCAACGACGTTTCCAATTCGGGCGAGAACCGGCACCTCGGTTTTGGTAAACGCCCGTGGCGTTTCGGCGTAGACGTTCAACACGCCGTAGACGAGGTTGTCGTGGACGATCGGGATCGCCGCCGACGACCGGTAGCCGCGTTCGATTGCCGCCTCGCGCCACGGCTCGAACGCCGGATCGGACTGGATATCGTTCATCACCTGCACCGCACCGGTCCGGATAGCCGTCCCCGATGGCCCCTGTCCTGCCGGATCGTCTTCGTCGACCGTTATTTCGATCTCTTCGATGTACTCCTCGCCGACGCCGGCTGAAACCTTCGATACGATACGATCGCTTCCCGGATTGACCTCACCGATCCAGGCCAGCCGGTAGGCGTCGGCCTCCGCGAGTCGATCACAGACCCGTTGCTCTAGCTCGAGGCGGGTCTCGGTCGTGATCACCGCGTGTGTGATGTCGTGACCAATCCGATTGAACTGGTTGAACGACTCGAGTTGGACACGTTGGCGTCGACGGTCGCGTTCCTGGCGAGCCCGCTCTATGGCGTGATAGATCGTCCGGACCAACAGTTGCCGAGTTACCTCGTCTTTGACCAGAAAGTCCTGTGCGCCTCGCTGAATCGCATCGACGCCAACCTGCTGGTCGCGAACACCCGTCAAGACGACGACCGGCACTGCCTCCTGGACCTCGTGGACACGCTCGAGACTCTCGAGTCCCTGACAATCCGGCAAGTTCAGATCGAGGAGGACGACGTCGGCAGGGTCTGACTGGAGCATAGCAACTCCCTCCTCGAGACGCGTTGTATGAGCGATCGTCGGCGTTCGACCGCTCAAATCGCTCGCCGAGACGCGTTGTGCGAGTTCCTCGGTGTTTCGGAGCATCTCCTCGATCAACCTGGCATCGCCTGGGTTGTCCTCGATCAGCAGGATTCGAAGGAGTTCTTCGTCGTCGACTACCTCTAGTTCGTCGAGTTCGGTCTCGCTCACGATCGATCACCCTCCGGCGGCAGCCGCGCCACCGAAAACCAGAAGTTCTCGAACGCACGGACGGTCTCGATGAATTCGCCGGGATCGACCGGCTTCGTCAGGTAGGCGTTTGCGTGTCGATCATACGACCGAACGATATCGTTCTCTGCACACGAACTCGTCAATACGATCACCGGAATCTGGCGAAGGTTGTCGTCCACACCGAGTCGTTCTAGAACCTCCTCACCGTCCATCCGTGGCAGGTTGAGATCGAGCAGGATGAGATCCGGCCGCGGGACGTCCCCGTACTCGCCCCATTGGTTGAGAAACTCGAGGGCATCGGTGCCATCCGAGACGACATAGAGGTCGGTGTCGATCCGGCCGCACTCGAAAGCCTCCCGCGTCAGGCGGACGTCGCCGGGATTGTCTTCGACCAGCAGGATCCGGACAGGTGTTGCTCGTGAGTCACTCATCAGTTAAAGGCGATGTCGCTTCTCTTCGTCCTAGCCGATCGAGGATACTGTCGGCAGTTCGAACATCCATACCGATGCGCTCGAGGATTGATCTGCTATTCGTGCTGTCGGCTGTATCCGTGTCACAATTTTTGCCTGCACGTGTCGCGAGAGTTGTAACCGACGTACAGCCGATCGTATCGCTGGCGACCGCCTGCCGGCAACCGCAGGCCAAACGCTGTCGACTCGAGAGGGTGGGGGTCGTCATCAGTTGGCTGTCGGGTATGTGGCGACAGAGCCGAATAAATGTGCCCCCCAATGGTTCGAATCCGGGACCGTCAGGTCTCAGAACCGGTGACTGTTGGAGAGTATGTGAACAATCAATACAAACTGGTCGATTCGCATCGAATTCGCTCAGTCGGCTTCGGCGGGTGGATGTGGCGGCCGACTCACACGCTTGTCGATCGTCGTCCCACACTCCGGACAGACCAGATACCGGAGGTTGCCGGCCGACATCTCGAGCCAGTCGTCCGTCGCGTCGGCTTCGTGTGAACACTCCGGACAGAACAGCATCCCCTTCGGCTGATGTGCCCGTTCGTCAGTGTATCGTGGAGGTGTCATCGAACAGTATACCCACCCGAGCAGTATAGGCCTTTCTCGAGAAAACAATCGTTGCAAACGGCCACTCTCGAGGTGGATATACTATCGAACGGAACTGTATGAAGATTCTCGCCACTCCGTGGCGGCGAGAATCTTTCACGACTTACGTCCGGCAGTATAGAACATCGGGTGCGAGAATCGAACCACGCCGAGACGTGCTCGCTTCGCTGCGTGCGACTCGTCTGGTTCGATTTCGGTCGGACTTTCGACTCCTCACGTTCGTTCGTCGTCAGAAAGTCCGGGTGCGAGAATCGAACCCGCGTCTCAGCCTCCACAAGGCTGAAGGATAACCACTACCCCAACCCGGACACGTATGCACTTTCAGGTAGGGGCGGTCGACCTGAAATACGTTACGACTCGAGTACGCCTCGACCGTGATGGTTTTTACTTGCCGTATCCAACGCCTATCAACGCGTGGCCATCACCGACAAGATCTACCTCAAAAACCACCGCCAGATCAGTTCCCAACTCGAGACCAACATCCCCAAGGGGGCGTTCAAAGGGGCGACCCTCGATATCCTCTTTCAGGGCGAGGGCCTAGAGAAACTCGACGACGCCACCCGTGATCGGGTGTTAGATTTCAGTGAGGACTTTTTAGACTGTGACTGTGATCACAATCCCTACTGTGGCTGTCCGGAACGGAAGTTCATCCGGTATCTCCTCGAGTTACGCGCCGAGGGACTAGGCCCGGATGCAATCGTCGACGTGATGAGCGACGACTACATGCTGTATGCCTACTCGGGCGACATTCTCTCGTTTCTGGATAACTCCGTTCGTACGTTAGAGGCAGCCGAAGGACTCGCCAGAGTCGAGGGAGCCGACGACCGCTACGATGAGATTCGCGAGGCCAAACGCGACCTCGCGAAGTGATCACCGAAGCTGGTAAGACGCTTCGTCGTCGAGTTCATCGAGCAACAAGACTTCGTTTTCCTCGTCCTCGAGTCGGTCCTGTAACTCGGTGACGTAGGATTTGTACTCATCGAGTTGCTCACGGAGGTGGTCGGCCTCGAGTTCTAGACGTTCGTGTTCGCGGATGAAGCTCTTTGATACTTCGACGGTCGGCGGGAAGGAGAGATCCTCCGCGCCCGTCGTCGGTTCGCTGTGTTCCAGTTCGTCTTCGGGAACGACGGCAACCTGTCCATCCTGTTCGACGAGGAGGTCGACGTAGTCCCGAAACACTGCCGACAAGGAGATATCGCGTTCTTCGGCGATTTCCTGCAGTGCCTCGAACGCGTCCTCGTTGACCCGAAACGAGATTGTCTTGTTTTTGTTGCCCATTCGTCGCCCTATTGCCGTGGTGAATACTTAACAATTCGTCAGACGGGTGCCCTCGAGACGGGTCGATCGAGTAGATCGCAGGGCAGCTCCCGGCGAGGAAGGATCAACGGTCATCGCCGGGAAACGCTTTTTCGTCGTCGAATGGACGGGGGTGTATGGATCCACTCGAGGGGGAACTTTCGCCGGTGTCGGTCGCATACGAGCCGGTGAGTGTCAAAGACGTACTCGTCGAAATGAAAGATACTGCTGAGTTGCTGCTCGATCTCTCCTACTCGGCTGTCTTACACCGAAACGCCGACCTCGCAGGCGAGGTGTTGCGCCTCGAGGCGCGGATGGATGTCCTCGAGCTCCGGGCACAGATGGGGCTAATGATGGCCGTTCGCAACCCCGACGACGCAGAACAGCTTGCACCGGTGTTGAGCATCGTTTCTGCAACCGATTCGATCAGCGACGCCGCTGGGGATATCGCAAAAATCGTCTTAGAGGAGATGGGGCTGCCGGATGCGATGCGGGCGGCCCTCCCCGAAGCGACCGAGTCACTCG
Source organism: Natrialbaceae archaeon B1-Br10_E2g27 (assembly GCA_001563885.1). Classification (GTDB taxonomy): domain Archaea; phylum Halobacteriota; class Halobacteria; order Halobacteriales; family Natrialbaceae; genus Natrarchaeobaculum. Next base: position 12,064 of record LKMM01000016.1, on the reverse strand, counting down.
TCCGCGGAGTCGTCGCCTCCGACTCACCCTACGCGAATCGTACGCTCGCAGAGATCGACCTCGAGTCCGAGACTGGCGTCCGTATGATCGCCCTTCGACGCGGCGACGAGTGGCTGCTCAATCCCGGCCCGGAGACGACGATAGCGACAGCAGACGTCGCCTTCCTCCGCGGCCCTGATCTCGCCGTCGAGGATGTCTACGAAACGTTGACCGGGAGTGTATATGAGTCACCGGTCGAAGGCGAGGGACAGATTGCCGATCTAGAGCGAGCGGTCGATACGATCATCCATATGAAAAACCTCTCGGAACTTGCGGTCGATCTGGCCTACAGTAGCGTGCTATTCGACAGCGAAGGGCTCGCTGAGGAGGCCCGCAATCTCGAGGTCGAAGTCGACGCGATGGAGTCACGCTTTGAAGCCTGGACACTGCAGGCGGCTGCCGATACCGAAGACCCGGTCAACTTACGCGGGTTGATCCATCTCGGCAGCGCGACGGAGGTGATAAGCGACGCTGCTGTGGATATCAGCGAGGGTGTCCTCCGGGATCTAGACATCCATCCGGTGGTCAGGTTAGCTGTCGAGGAAAGCGACGAGATCATCACCCGCGTCGAAGTGCAACCCGAAAGCGACCTCGATGGCGTTGCAGTGACCGGCGGCGTTGCCGATGTCGAGTCGACGATGTCGGTGATCGCGGTTCGACGACCCGAGGAAGGTTGGATTCTCGTCGGCGATGCTGACATAGAATTGCAGGCAGGTGACATTCTGATTTCGAAGGGAACTCGGGCCGCCGCGGAAACGTTCGAGCGCCTGGCAACGTGACCAGCACGAACCTCATACGGGACCGTCACTGGTCGCCTGCGGCCGTCGCCTCGAACAACGCGAAGACGAGTTCGAGGTAGGCGATGGCCCCGAGGGCTGAAATGGTGAGGACGGCCAGAAACGGGAGGATCCACCTCGCTGACGGGTTCACCATCCCGTTCATGGGTGTTCCTCGAGCGCTCGAACAGGTGATGGTCCACCGCCGAAGCCGTCATCCGAGTGCGTCGGGCCGCTGTCTCGCTTCTCGACTGTTATCGACACCTCCTCACCGTATTCGACCGTCACGGTGTACGCTCGGTACTCAAAGGAGAATCGTCCGCACCCGTTGCTGGAGGCGAACAGTCCCTCGAGTGCGTCGACATCGACCACCTCATACAGCGGCGGCTCGAGGGCGGTAACGTCAGTTCCATCCTGGGCGGCAATCCGGCGAGCAAGTGTTGTACTGAGCGACTCGTGCATGCTCTCTTCGCCAACATCGTGATACTTGAATTTCAGTCAGACGGGCGACAGACGCTTGGCTCTGTGGCGATTCGTACTGCCGGCTGTACCTGTTACCGATCGTCGCAACATCGGCCATCGATAGCGTCTGGGACACGCAGAGTCAGTGCCAATATCGGCAGCGTCGGGTTCGAATCATCGCCGGTAAGATGCCGCTTGAGATGTAAAGAGTCTCGAGGTTGTGGGGCTGTGATCCGGATCAACCCCGATAGTCTACCCTGCGGGACGGGAAGTCATGTACAATTCTCGCTGCCACAGGGTAGCGAGAATCGTCACACAGGTACAGCCGGCAGTATCACACCGTTCAGGGTGCGGAGATGTCACTCTGTGAACGAGCGGTCGACAGACCGTTGGAAACGCGGACGTTTTTGTCGTCGGAGACGTACGTGTACGCTAATGAGCGATTCCGACGGGAGTCCACAGCAGGTCGACTCACCGGATTATCACAGCGAGAACCACACCGCTGCCCAGACCTGTGGTTGGACGGCAAACGCCTTACGCGGGGAGGGAAAATGCTACAAAAACATCTGGTATGGGATCGAATCCCACCGCTGTATTCAGATGACGCCGGTCGTTCGATGTAACGAACGGTGTGTCTTTTGCTGGCGCGACCACCGCGGGCACGCCTACGAACTCGAGGACGTCGAGTGGGACGATCCCGAGGCGGTCGTCGACGCCTCGATTTCGCTCCAGAAGAAACTGCTGTCGGGTTTTGGTGGCAACGAGGAGGTCCCCCGCGAGGTATTCGAGCAGGCGATGGAACCCCGTCACGTCGCCATCTCTCTCGACGGCGAACCGTCGTTGTATCCCTACCTACCGGAACTGATCGAGGCCTTCCACGACCGGGACGTGACGACCTTTTTGGTCTCTAACGGTACCCGTCCCGAGGTCTTAGAACGGTGTGATCCGACCCAACTGTACGTCAGCGTCGACGCCCCCGAACGCCACACCTTCGATCAGGTCGTCAAAGCAGTCGAAGACGACGCCTGGGAGAAGTTACTCGAGACGATGGACGTCCTCGCTGCGAAAGACGAGACGCGGACGGTGTTGCGAACGACGCTCGTCAACGGCGAGAACATGCACCACCCCGACTGGTATGCCGGCTTCTACCAGCAAGCCGACCCCGACTTTATTGAACTGAAAGCCTACATGCACGTCGGCCACTCTCGAGGCCGACTCGACCGCGACTCGATGCCGACCCACGAGGAAGTCAAAGAGTTCGCCGAGGCCGTCGGCGAGTATATGCCCGAGTTTACCGAGTGTAAGGGAGTCCCGGCCTCGAGAGTCGCATTGCTCTCGAAAACGCGTGATACCTGGGTTCCAAAACTGAAAAAAGACAGCGAGTTCTGGGCGAGAGATCCGGTTACCGGGGATTGATCGGAACTAAGATCTCATCTCACCGTTCGGTTGCGGTGCTCGCCAAACAAATCCTCGAGGAACTGTAGGCCCCGACCGGTGGGTTTTTGTCTGGATGGACCAACGCTGCAGTAGCGATACCGGGTTCGGTTACGACCATCACATTTTTGCTATCCATTCCACTTCCGATATGCTTTTCCCGCTTCCAGCAGAAGTGTGGGTATGTCAGTTACTGCGGACGCCGCCATCGGGCACGACGAACTCGCCGTTCTCAAACTGCTTGCACTCGAGGGCGGCCTCGAGGGTGACGTCAAACTCTCGTGTTCGGCACTCGCAGACCGGCTCGAGGCGTCGAACCAGACCGCCTCGCGTCGCCTTCAACGACTCGAGAGTGCGAGTCTCCTCGAGCGGGATACCGTAAGCGACGGCCAGTGGGTCGCGATTACCGACGCCGGCGAACGCACGTTGCAAGCCGAGTACGAACAGTACCGTCGGATCTTCGAGACCGACGCCGCGGTCAGCCTGGAGGGAACGATCACGGGCGGGATGGGCGAGGGGCGTCATTACATCTCGCTTCCGGGCTATAAACGCCAGTTCGAGGACCGACTCGGCTACGAGCCGTTCCCGGGGACGCTCAACGTTGCACTCACCGAGGAAAGCGTGCGTCGACGCAGCGCCGTCGCCTCGCTCGAGCCGATCACGATCGACGGCTGGGAGGACGACGAACGAACCTACGGTCCGGCAGTCTGTTACCCCGCGACGATCGAGACTGCCGACGGCGACCGATACGAGGACGCCCACACGATCGCCCCGGAACGAACCCACCACGACGAGGACCAACTCGAAGTGATCGCGCCGGTGAAATTGCGTGAGGAGTTGGCCCTTACCGATGACGAGCACGTGACGGTCACGGTGGGGGATGGGAAATGACCGGCTCACATGCCGGCTCTCGGTCGGGTCCCGACGCGGGCCACGGCGAACTCACGGCCGACAACACACAGGCTGTCGACCGGGCCCTCGAGGCGATGCGGGCAGGCGATCCAGTGTTGGTCCACGACGCGGCCGACCGTGAGGGCGAGACCGACCTCATCTATCACGCCGACGCTGTCACGCCCGAGGCCGTTGCCCGACTCCGAAACGACGCCGGTGGGCTCGTCTGTACTGCCCTGAGCCACGAGGTCGCTGAGGCGTTCGACCTGCCGTTTTTCGAGGAGAGCGTCGACCACCCCGCGACCCGCAATCACGACCTCGGCTACGACGAACGCTCGTCGTTTTCGCTGACGGTCAACCACCACGACACCTACACCGGAATCACTGATGCCGATCGCTCGTTGACGATCCGGGAACTGGGAGCGGCCGCTGGCGCTCCTGAACGGACGGAGTTCGCCACAAATTTCCGGGTGCCTGGCCACGTCCACCTGCTCAAAGCCGCCCCCGAGTTGCTCACCCAGCGGGAGGGCCACACCGAACTCGGGATTGCGCTGGCCGAGGCTGCCGACCTCCCGCCGGCAGTCGTCGTCTGTGAGATGCTCGACGACGAAACCGGTGGGGCGCTCTCACCCGTCGACGCCCGTGCCTACGCCGATCGAAACGGCTTCGTCTATCTCGAGGGCCGAGAGATCCTCGAACAACTCGGCTAGTCGCCCTCGAAACTGCCCGACGACTCACGTTGGCTTGTGCCGCTGCGATAGACTGCATAGAGGATCAAGACCGCGATGGCGAAATCGAGGCTGTGTTCGATGAGATGGTGGATCGTCATCGGAACGAACCCAAACACCGTCCCGAGGCCGACCCCGGTTCGAACGACCAGCAGTCCAAGGACGATCGTAATGAGAAGATAGCGAAACGACCGCCGACGGTGATAGGCCACGATCCCAAAACAAAAGAGCACGGTCGTGCCGATCGCTGCGAGTACGATAACCGCAAGAAGCACCGGCGCAAGTTCGGGGCTCAGCCAGTCGGCCTCGAGTGGGATCAGAGACATCCGCTGTCTCCTATCGACTCGAGTGACACGTATGTGCTTCGGTTGTGGGTGCGCTTTCGAGAACCGAACTATAGATTTTTGCCCGACTGCTGCACGTGAGTGCCAACATAGTAATAAAAACACCCCATATGGCAGAGGATTTTGTCTCAGCTGGCAAAATTACTGCATAAATAACCGTAATCATCCAAGATAGATAATGTCAGTCACGATGGAGTCACCGTCGTACGGTCGGTCGGAGTTTGGAACGGGTCAACTGAACGCGCGATTGGACGTCGAGACACTACTCGAGGAGACGGAATTGGACGAGGCTGAACTCGAGTGGCGAAAGGAGTTCATTGGGTTCGATGACGACGATGCAGACCGGCTTGCTAGCTATCGGCCGTTGCTCACAGCCCATGCCGACACGCTCGCAGACAATTTTTATGATCAACTGACAGATTACGAGGAAGCGATCGAGATCATCGGTCGATCGGGTAAATCGATCGAACCGCTCAAGCGGACGCAATCGGCGTATCTGGTGACGCTCGCCGGCGGCGAGTACGGACGGGAGTATCTCGAAGATCGGGCCAGAATCGGAAAATTGCACGATATGCTAGAGATGCCGATGAAGTACTATCTGGGACAGTATGGCGTCTACTACGATCTGATTTTCCCGCTGATCGGGGAGCAACTGGCCGAGACACTGGTCGACCGAGCGGGAGTCGGAGACGAACCCACGGGTCTCGAGGACGCGATTCGAACGGAGATCGACGAGACAGTCGAAGACATCCTGGCCTTTCTCCGGATCCTGACCCTCGATATGCAGATCGTGACGGACACGTACATCCACGCCTACAGCCAGCAACTCACCGACGAACTCGAGCGCCAGCAAACGGTCGCAACAGATATCGAGTCGACGACCAGAGACACCAACCGTCTTGCTCGAGATGTAGCGGAGAACACCGGAGAGATCAGTAACCTGGCCCGCTCACAGGCCGATTCGGTAGAAACTGTCGTCGGCGAAGTCTCGGATATGGCTGCGACGGTCGAGGAGATTGCTTCGACGGCTGAGGAAGTCACAGAAACGAGTACGACGGCGAAAAAACGGGCACGCGACGGAACCCAGGCAGCGACGGAGGCGGTCACGGTGATGAAGCGAATTGAGGAGTCGACATCTGATGTCACCGCCGAAGTCGACACGCTTGAGGCTCGTGTCAGCGAGATCGACGAAATCGTCGATGTAATCACCGACATCGCCGATCAGACGAACTTGCTTGCGCTAAACGCCAGTATCGAAGCCGCAAACGCTGGCGAGTCCGGTCGGGGCTTCGCCGTCGTCGCCGATGAAGTCAAATCACTGGCAGCGGAGTCAAAACAGCGGGCAAGCGAAATCGAAGCGCTCGTCACCAGTATCAAATCGGTTACTGAAGCGACCGTCTCCCGTCTCGAGGAGACGATGACGCAAGTCCATAAAGGGTTGACCGAAGTCGAAAACGCGACCCAGACACTCGAGAAGATCAGCCAGACCGTCGAGGAGACCGCACAGGGGATCGAACAGGTAGCCGATGCGACCGACGATCAGGCTGCCAGCACGGAAGCTGTCGCACAACTGGTCGACGACGTACTCGAGCAGGCAGAACGCGTCGCCGATGGCGCAGAGCAGATCGCGGTGGCAAACGAACAACACGTCTCGAGCGTCGAGGAAATCGAGACGACGGTCTCGAGGCTGACCACGGAGTGACAATCATGGTTACCATCTACAGGCGGTACAAGGCGAGTGCCTCGGGGCTTGACCCCGAGGGTGAAGCCGACAGTGACCGACCAGCCGCCGGGTTGTCTCTCCCGGCCCACAGGCCTACGGTATCGAAACGCATATTCCGATTGAATCAGAATGAGTGTGCATGGGTCAGACAGAGATGGAATGTTACCCGACTGTCCGTGACCGGGGACAGGTCACGATTCCCGAAGATGTGCGCGAACCGCTCGGTATCGAACCGGGAGACCGAATCAAACTCACTGTCGAACGACTGGACTAACTCGCATGGACGTAACGCTTCGCTGTCGTGCGTATCTCGACGAAGAAACCGCCAGCGAAGCGTGGCGTCACATCGAAATTCATCGGCAGATACGAAACCACGCCATCCGCGACTACTATTCACACGACTATGGAAACCGGCCAACCGCCTACGACCAGCACCGCAAACTCACCGACTGGAAACAGCGGTGGCCGCTCTTTTCGGAAGTCTCGGCACACGCCGCCCAACAGACCGTCTCGGAGATACACAAGAACGTCGAGACGCAGAAGGGGCGGCGGGAAAACGGCCACAAGACAGGCCGGTTGAAGTGGCAGGGAAGCGGCGAACGTCGGTCAGTCGCGTATCAATCCGAAGGCTTCGACGTGAATCACACCACGGGCCAAGATGGGTACGCCATTGTTCGACTCTCGAAAATCGGTCACATCCCCATTCGAGCGCACCGAGAGCTTCCCACAACCGAGAACATCAAGCGCGTCGTGTTGAAAAAGGAGCGAACCGGCGACTGGTTCGTTTGTCTCGTCACGGAACATCCAGACGACGAGCTTCCCAAGAAGCCCAGTCCAGAGACGCTCGACTCTGCCGACTGCGTGGGCGTAGACCTCGGGATTCTCTCGTACATCCACACCAGCGACGATACAGCAGTCGATATGCTCGACTTGTCAGACGAGTACGACCGCTACGGGCGCGAACAACGGAAACTCGACCGGAAAGAACACGGGTCGAACAACTGGGAGAAACAACGGCAGAAGGTCGCTACGGCAAAGCGGCAAATCAAACGGAAAGTGCTGGACTACCAGCACAAACTCACGACGTGGCTGGTCCGAGAGTACGATTTGGTGGCTGTGGAGGATTTGGACGTAAAGCCATTGCTGGAAACCAGTCAGAACGCCAAGAACAAGCAGGACGCCGCATGGTCGCGGTTTCTGGAACTCTTGGAGTACAAAGGCAACCTGTATGGTACTCACGTCGTTCGGGTCGAACCAGCAGGAACGACCAAAGAGTGTTCGGAGTGCGGTGTGGAAACGTCGAAACCACTCTGGATTCGGGAACATTCCTGTCCGGCGTGCGGTCACACCGAGGACAGAGACCTGAACGCGGCGAAGAACATCCTTTCTCGCGGTCACAAACAGATAGGAGCGGGACGCTCCGAATCAACGCCTGTGGAGACTGCGCTCCCTACGGGAACCACTTCTGTTCCTGCAAAGCGTGTCGTGGAAGCAGGAAGCCCCGAGGCTTGACCTCGGGGTGGGTTCACCAGTGATCGCCGCCTCTCAGGTGGGTCGATCACGAAAAAGAGACGACCATCGTTGTGTGGTCTCTCCGGCTCTAGTGCTTTGGCAAGCCTGAACTGATGGGTCGAACCAGTCGGCGGGTGTCGGTTCGACCCATCAGTCGACGCTTGGCGGAGTACTAGTAGATGTTCCAACAGACACCATCATAGAACTGGTATTTACCGTCAAATAGCCGGTTCTTACGTGCTGGGAACGAGCCAGATCCCTTATCGGCCAAACGACGCTAGCCCCGGTATCGAACGCAGTCGAATCCCACGATACCAATGAGCGATACTCAACGTCAAATCAGAGCACACGTCCACAGCAACGCCGGGATACACTTCAACGATCTCGTCAGAGAGTCATCGTTTGCCCCGGGACAGATTCAGTATCACATGCGTCGGTTGCTCGCACAAGAGGAGGTCGTCCGTGATGAGTTCTACGGGCGTACGCATTACTATCCACCCACCTACGACGAGCACGAACGCGCCGCACTGGCCCTGTTTCGCCGCGAAACCAGCCGCGAAATCGTCGTCTATCTTCTCGACTGTGAGCCGGCCACCCCTACAGCGGTCGCCGACGATCTGGAAATCGCCAGAAGCACCCTCGAGTACCACGTCGGTCGACTCGTCGAACACGATCTCGTCGAGAAACGCTACGACGAGCGAAATCGCGTCTCGCTTTCGCTCGTCGATCCCGAACCCACCGCCGAGTTACTCGCCGTGATCGAGCCGACGGTTCCAGACCGACTCCTCGATCGGTTCACCCGACTGGTCGATGAGTTACTCGAGGGGACACCGAACAACCAGTGAACCCATGACGTGAGCGAAAGCGGCAAATATTCTTGCTATCTCGGAGACTCGCTCCTGAGAGTCTTCCGTGAGAGAGCCACTCGAGTCGGTCTCCGGGCGACGACTGTGAGTGGAGAGTGGAGTCGATGCCGACAATATAACTGTGTTAGCCGCGCTTGACGCCCAAAACGGTCGAACGTAGCGGTATGTCCGCTCGCTGGTCGGCTCACGAGCGTTGGCCCTGTGACCGAGAGCCACGTGGAAGGTGCTACCACGAGCGTTCGGTCACAACATTCTCCGATAGTTGATTCTCGAGGAAACGATTGTTAGAGGAGGAACCCCTTCAAATGTCCAACGTCTGGACGTAGGTATGGAACGAACGCTGTCACGTCGGCGTGCACTCGGTGCGATTGCAACTGGTACCGTAGCAACGGTGGCTGGCTGTATGTCCGGTTCGGGTTCCGATTCTGCGGTTCGGATCTCCGGTGGCGTTGGCCCGTTGCCGATGGTCGAGGTCTGGGCGGATATCTACAGTGAAGAAACCGATACGTCGTTCGACATCAGCGGCGGCGGAACGGGCGTCGGCGTCTCGGACTTATTCGGCGGCCAGGTCGATATCGCCATGATGGGCCGAGATCCCGACGACGACGAACTCGATCAGGGGCTGTTTGCCGTCCCGATGCTTATCGATACGGTCGTCGGCACGGTCAACGTCGACAACCCCGTTATCGACGAGATACAACAGCATGGCCTCTCACGAGCCGATCTCGAGGCGGTATTTACCCGTGAGATCGAAACCTGGGGCGAGTTGTACGATGTCGACGTCGACGAGGAGATCGAAGTGTATGGCCGGTCAGATGCCTCCGCAGCGTACAAACAGTGGGGCGATTTCCTCGGCGGCGAGGACAACGCATACACCGAAAGCGAACTCGAGGAACTGGCCGACGCAAACCACGACGGCGACCAGCGGGTCGCACAGGCGATCGGCAGCAACGAAAACGCCATCTCGTTGAACAACATCAACTACGTCTACGACCTCGAGAGCGGTGAACTCGAGGGAGATGTCCGGCCGATTCCGCTCGATCTCGACGATGACGGGACCCTCTCTGACGACGAGCAGTTCTATGACACCCGCAATGAGTTTCTCGCCGCCGTCGAAGAGGGAACGTATCCGGCCCCACCAGCCCGCGAGATGTGGCTCGCCTCCGATGGCGGGTTCGAGGATGAAAGTTATGAGTTCGTCGAGTGGGTGCTCACAGATGGCCAGCAGTACGTCCGGGACAACGGCTACGTCCCCCTCGATGACGACCGTCTCGAGGAAGTCCAAGAAGAGTTAGCCGACGGTCCGGAGTGACGGATGAGCGACTCTACGCTGTCGAACGCGTCGACTCGTGTTAGCAGACGCCTGCGGATCGACCGCCTGAGCCAGTACTGGTTGCAGTTTGCTGGCTACTTCGCAATCGGGTTGTTCGTGTTGATCGTTGCGACGCTCGTCCACCGATCACTGCCGTTGCTCGCCGAGTACTCGCTGGTTCAGCTGATAACCTCCTCGAACTGGGATCCAGCACAAAACCAGTTTGGCTTTCTACCGGCGATCGTCGGGACGATTTACGTGGCTGTCCTGTCGATGCTGATGGGTACGCCGATCGCGATCCTGACAGCGATTTATATCGCCGAGTACGCCGAGGGACGGCTGAAAGTACTCGTTTCGTCGTTTATCGACGTGCTTGCGGCGATCCCGAGCGTTATTTTCGGGCTCGTCGCGTTGTTCGTCGTCGTCCCGTTCGTTGGCAACTACCTCGCGCCGGCCGTCGGCTCGAGTGCGACCGGACTGGGCATCTTTACGGTCAGTCTGGTGATGGCAATCGTCGTCACCCCGTTTATGATCTCGCTGTCGGTCGAGTCACTCGAGGCGTTGCCGGCCGAACTGCGTGAATCCTCACTCGGCGTCGGCGCGACGAAGTGGGAGACGATTCGGTCGGTGCTGTTGCGAGCGGCTGGCCCCGGAATCTTCTCTGCAGTACTGTTGGGCTTTGGTCGCGTCTTCGGTGCAACCATCGTCCCGGCGATGCTCATCGGTGGACAGAATCAGCTTCCGGACTCGCTGTTTGCAACGGGACAAACGCTACCGACGCTCATCGTCAATGACTTCGGCGAACTGATGTCGCTGCCGATAACCCAGTCGGCGCTTATTTTCGTCGGGCTGATGCTCGTCGTCGTCGTCTGGCTGTTTAATTTCGGGGCAATGATCGCCCAGCGTCGTCTCCGACGGAGGTGGCAGTACTGATGGACCGCTATGCCACACAGCGACTGTTCGAGACGCTCGCACGGGCAGCAACTGCACTCGTCGTCGGCGTCATGGTGTTGGTCGTCGGTGTCACCATCGCCCGCGGCGGGTGGGCACTGCTTTCGGAGCCATCGCTCGTGTTTACGCCGCCGGGCTCACAGTACATGCTCGAGGGTGACGGTGGTTTCCTCCATGCAGTGTTGGGGAGTCTCCTCATCGTCGGCCCGGCGACGGTCGTCTCGATGGTCCTTGCGGTCTCGACCGCCGTCTACCTCCAGAGTGATTACTCGAGCGACCGGTTCTCGGATATCGTCAACATGTTCCTGAACGTCCTGTGGGCGACACCACCGATCGTCTACGGTGTGTTCGTGCTGACGGTCGTGATCGCCATCGGCGCACGGACGAGTCTGTTTTTCGGGATCGTCGCCATCGCGATCTTCCAGTATCCAATCATGACCCGGTATACTGATGAAGCACTCCGGTCGGCCCCCGAGACGGTCAAAACGTCGACCTACGGCCTCGGCGCGACGCGCTTTGAGACGGCACGGATGACAGTTCGTGCGGCACTGCCTGGGGTTATCGCCGGGATCATCATGGGCTTTGCTCGTGGTATCGGTGACGCCGCAACCGTGTTGTTCACCGCCGGCCGGAGCACGAACATGCCCGGTGGACTGTTCGAGCCCGCGACGACGCTCCCGATTCTCATCTTCGACAACTCGATGTCGTTTAACGAGGAAGTCCAGGCACACGCCTATGCGGCGTCGTTCGTCCTGATCGTCGCCGTCTTGGGCCTGATTATCATCTCGAAACTACTTGCCGGACGCTTTGCCCGATACGCACCAGGAGTACACAGATGAGTTCACAACCCACCCTCAGAACGGACGATCTCTCGGTAACGTACACCGGAACCAACGACGTCGAAGCACTCTGTGGCGTCGACGTCGAGTTCCCGGAGAACCAGCTCACCGCCATCATCGGCCCCTCCGGCTGTGGGAAATCGACGCTGCTCAAATCGCTCAACCGACTCCACGAGATCAACTCGAG
>LKMM01000169.1 GCA_001563885.1 Natrialbaceae archaeon B1-Br10_E2g27 | reverse complement strand
TCCCAGTGGCGATTGGCCGTCTTACACGAACTGCTTGCAGGCGAACAGCGGTTTAACGAACTCAAGCGCTCGACGGACGCAAACGCACGCACGCTCTCTCGCGTGCTCGATGACTTAGGCGAGATGGGGTTTGTCGAACGACGGATCGAAGAGGACGCACCGATCGCGACCTACTACAGTCTCACCGACAAAGGCGAGTCCCTAGAGCCGGTGTTCGACGAAATCGAGTGCTGGGCGGGAACCTGGCTCGAGACACAGTAGAAACGAAACGGCCTAACGGCCACCGTGAGTCGACTCGAGTATGCAGACTGCCCCCGAGGTCGCGGTGCTCCGACTCGGCCACCGGCCGGGACGCGACGATCGGATGACCACCCACGTCGGGTTGACCGCTCGAGCGCTCGGTGCCGACCGGGTAACGGTACCAGCCAACGCGGGTCACTCGAGAGACACCGTCGAGGACATCACCGACCGCTTTGGCGGTCCCTTCGAGGTCTCCCTTACCGACTCGCCAAAACAACATATCCGGGCGTTCGAGGGCCAGGTCGTCCATCTGACGATGTATGGAGAACGCATTCAGGACGTCGAAGACGATATCAGGACCGCCCACCGTACCGGTGACCCACTGTTGGTCGTCGTTGGCTCCGAAAAAGTCAGTTTCGACGTCTACGAGGAAGCCGACTGGAACGTCGGCGTTACCAACCAGCCCCACTCGGAAGTCGCGGGTCTTGCCGTCTTTTTAGACCGACTCTTTGAGGGAGAAGAACTCGAGCGTGAGTGGGACGACGCCGACCGCCGGGTCGTGCCGATGGCAACCGGAAAGCGTGTTATCCCTGCCGAAGACCCATAACGGTCACTCGGTGACGACGATCGTCCCGATCATGTCGCCGTAGACGTGCGGTTCGCAGATGTACTCGTAGGTTCCGGCTACCTCGAAGGTGTGTTCGAAGGTCTCTCGCGTCGCAATCCGGCCGCCGAAGTACTCGTGCCAGGCCGCTCGAGCGGTGTCTTCGTCGTCGTAGCCGCCGCTTGCAAAGTACTCAGCATCCTCCGGAATGGAACTTTCGAGAGCCGTGACGGTATGGTCAGCCTCGCTAGTGTTTTTCCAGACGACCGTGTCGCCGACGCTTGCCTCGTACTCTCGGGGAATAAACGCGTTACGACTCATCCCAATGTTACAGTCCTCGCCGCTACAGGGGTCACTATCGAAGACGCTCATCACGGACGTACAGCCGGCGAGGCTTGCGGAAGCGGCGGTTCCGACGGCGGCCAGGTAGACGCGTCGGTTCATAGCCGCCGGTTAGGAGAGTCAGGATATAACGTCCCCGGTTCGTTCTCCGGTATAGTGGTGGTGACCGTTCTCAGTCGCCTGGAACGGCGATTGGGTCGTCCAACGGATCGCTTTCGGGCCGACCGGACCACCGACCCGTCTCGAGGTGGGCGTACACAAACGAAAACAGGTAAAAGGGCCGCCCGCCGAATCGGAGAGCATGCTCCCGCGGTTCGTCGGCCGACTCGGCGTCGCGGACGCGGTGACGATCGCCAACGCAGCACTGGGCTTTGTCGCCGTCGTCGTCGCGTTCGTCGATATCGACCTCGCTGCTCGTCTCATCCTGCTTGCAGCGGTCGCCGACGGTCTCGACGGCATCCTCGCCCGACGGTACGGCGGAAGCGACGCCGGCCCCTATCTCGACTCGCTTGCCGACGTCGCCTCCTTTGCCGTTGCCCCCGCAGTGCTTGCGTTCGTCGTCGTCACCGACGGCCTCGAGATTGGCTTCGAGACGGTGACGGGCGAACTAGTGCTCGTGACTGCCGTCTGTAGTCTCTTCGTCGCGATGGCTGTCGCCAGACTCGGCCTGTATACGGCTTATGATACCGCCGACGAGTACACCGAAGGTGTCCAGACCACCCTCGCTGCGACCATCCTCGGTGCAGCAATTCTCGCGAGCGTCGCGGGTCCGTGGCTCGTCCTCGCAATTACCGGCACGTTCTGTTATCTCATGGTCTCGCGAATCCGGTATCCGGACCTGCTTGCTCAAGATGCCGGTATTATGGGCGTCGTCCACGTCCTCGCAATCCTTGTTCCCGAGTTCGCCGGACGCTCGTTTCCATTTGCCCTGTTGCTCCTTGGGCTCGCGTACATGACGCTCAGCCCGTGGTTTTACTGGCGACAGCCCTCGAGGACGGAAGCCACGAACCGGAGCGAAAACGCCTGATGCCGGGAGGCCTGTTTGCGTGCATGGAAACGCTTAGGACGCTGCTGGCCACACCCTCACGTATGCACGCAGTCACGCGTCGGCGTCGTCTTTCGAGGGTGATTCGATGAGCGAGGACGAAGCAAACGGTGACGACGAGTCGGCCGAGAAGCCATCAGTCGACCTCGAGGCGATCGGTTCCGATCTCGATGTCGTCGAGGCCGACCTCGAGACCCTCGAAAGCGACCTCGAGGCCGCCGAGACTGAAGCTGACCTCGACGTGGTCGAAGCCGACCTCGAGACGACCCGCGAGACACTCGAGGCAATCGAGATTCCCGACCCACCGGAATCCGACGACGAGGACGAGGAAGACGACGAACCGACACCTGAAGAGCAACTCCAAGAGCGCTACGACGATCTCGAGAGCAATCTCTCGGATATAGAAGACGACATAGACGACCAGCGTGGCCCCTACGCCGAAGACGCCGTAAGCGAGACCAGCAGCGTCCGCGGAACGATCACGAGCACCCGCTGGACCGAGGAAGGCCGTGAGGAACTGCTCGAAGTCGTCGAGACCTATCTCGCCGAGGTCGACTCGTTGCTCGAAAGCGACCTGTCGATCCCAGACGGTGACGAAGCCGTCCCAGAACGCCTCGCAGACGCCCTCGAGTCCTCTGAGGCCGCAATCGAAGACGCCGACCTCGACGCCGACGACGACGCAGACACCATCGCCGGCTTGCTCGAGGCGACCGACGACCTCGAGACAGGTGTTGGCGACTCGACGGAGTGGGGGGACCTCGAGGTTCGCGAACAGCTCCGGCGTGAGGGCTTTTATGATGTCTTAGACCACGTCAAGGATTTCCCGCCGGAGTGGTCGGCGCTCAAGGTTCATGAAAAGCGCGGTAACGTCGAGATGATCTTACTCGCCTACGAGAGCTTCGATTCGGATTTCATGGAAGAACACTGCCTCGAGGCCCTAGAACGAATGGGTCCCGAGGAAGCGATCGAGCCCATGCTCGCGAAGGCAAACCGGCGTGACACCACCGCAATGAGTATCCTCGGAAAGATCGGCGTCGCAGACGATGAGGTCGTCGAGACGTTACTCGAGTACGTCGACTCGAATCCGAACCTCCAGCAGCCGGCGTTTCGAGCCCTCGGTGAGATCGGGGCCGAGGAGGCCGTCCAGCCGCTTGCGAACCAACTGATCGCCGAGAAACCGGACGTCAGAAGCTGGGCTAGCCGTGCACTCGGTCTGATCGGTGACACCCGCGCGATCGAGCCACTGGCCGACGTCCTCGCCGAAGACGAGGAAAATCGAGTCCGCGCAAGCGCTGCCTGGGCGCTCAATCAGATCGGAACCGAAGACGCCCTCGAGACCGTCGCCGAATACGACGACGACCGGGCATACCTCGTCCAGGCCGAAGCGAAAAAGGTCGACCTCGAGCCCGCCATCTAACGGTCGCTCGTTCGATCAGGCATCGAAGGCCCGAGTTTAAATACGAGTGGGCGGCCAGATCGACCGATGTCGTGGCAGTCGGTGGTTACGGTGACGGTCGTCTTGATCGCTGCCGTCTCGATACTTGTCTCCGGGGGCGTAGCCGCCTCCGCCAGCGTAGTCGCAGACGGTGACGCCCGACTGGAATCCAACGAGGCGTGTGCTGCTATCGATTCTCCTGGAGAACTACCCGGCGAGAGCAACAGTAAGCCACGAATCGTCGAACTCTACCCGAATCCGACGACCGACCACAACGTCGGGGAGTATCTTACGGTAGCGGTCCCACCCGATACCGACCTCGGAAACCTGACGGTAACGGACGGGCATACGACAGCTCACTTTCCTAACGAAACCGGTTCCGGACCGATTGCTGCAAGCACCGATAAAACCGCCACCGAATCGCTGACCGACGATCCGGTGGTCGAACTCGAGGGCACGATCCGGCTGGCCGTCGACGGCGACGACCTCGAACTCAAAAACGAAGACGAGGTCGTCGACCGCGTCTCCTATCAACAAGCCCCCCTCGCCGAACGCTGGCACCGGACCGATACTCAGGGATCGGCAGACGCCGACGGGATATGGCACCCACAAGATGGGACCTGTCTGTCGGTCTCGAGGGCCGATCCCGAGCAGGCGACGGCGTTCGTCCTCCCGGACTCCCCAGAGGTTCCAACGGAAACTCTACAGGGGGCCGAGGATCGAATTCTGCTTGCCGGCTATACGATAACCTCCGACTCGGTCACAGACGAGTTGATCGACGCGGCCGACCGCGACGTCGAGGTTGCCGTCCTCTTCGAGTCCAGTCCCGTCGGCGGGACACCCCAAGCCAGTGACGACGTCCTCGAGCGCCTCGAGGCCGCAGATGTAGACGTTCGAGCGATCGGTGGTGAGGGGGCGCGGTATCGCTTTCACCACCCCAAATACGCCATCGCCGACGACACCGTACTCGTGACCAGCGAGAACTGGAAGCCAAGCGGCGTCGGTGGGGCGTCGAGTCGCGGCTGGGGCGTCCAACTCACCGACGCTGACCTCGCAAGCGATCTCGAGACGATCTTCCGGGCGGATTTCTCCGGCTGGGACACCCAACCCGCCGACGACTATCGCTCCGAGACGTCGTTCGTCGAGGACGACCATCCCGAGGACCGTCCCACCTTCCCGACCGAACACACCGCAAGCGAACTCGAGGTCGAAACCGTCTCCCTCCTAGTGGCTCCGGACAACGCCGAGGAAGCGACCCTCGAGTATCTGGCCTCGGCCGACGACGAGATCCTTATCAAGCAGGCATCGATCGCCGACGACGCCGCCGTGCTGGAAGCAACCATCGAGGCGGCCAGACGGGGCGTCGATGTTCGGGTGTTACTCGATTCGACGTGGTATCACGAGGACGAAAACGACGCGCTTCGCGAGGAGTTAACAGACGTTGCCAGCGAGGAAGGCCTCCCCCTCGAGGCCGAACTCGTCGACGACACCGACAGCTTCGAGAAGATCCACGCCAAGGGTGTCATCATCGACCGCGAGGTGGCAATCGTCGGCAGCGCAAACTGGAATCAAAACGCCTTCGAAAACAACCGCGAGGTACTCCTTTCGCTTCACGGCGAGGAGGTCGGCGAGTATTATGCAAGCGTCTTCGAGGCCGACTGGGAGGCCAACGGCGAGTCGTGGTCGCTCCCGATCGAACTCTCGGTGAGCGTCTTCCTCGCGCTGGCACTGGCAGCCCTGGTCGGCTACCGGTATCTACAATTTGGCGATGAACGAACGCTCGAGTGCGACTGATACCAGTCCCGTTCAGTCTGCCTCTCGGCAGACCTCGAGACGAGAACAGTAATCTAACTCTGCATCGAAACAGTCTGGACACTCAGCAGGCCGGTCGATGATGGTATCGAGACGGTCGGCGACGGTATCGTCGATGACACTTTCGAGCGCGCGGGCCTCCTCCCGGAACTCCTCGACTTCGAGGACGTTCGTCAGAAAGCGCTCGATGATACAGTACGTCTGGAGTGCGTCGTGAGCGCGTTCTAGCCCCTCATCCGTCAGACTCGCGCCTTTGTACTTTTCGTGCTCGACGAGCCCGCGTCCTTCGAGTTTCCCAATCATCTCGTTTACGCTTGCCGGGCTCACCTCGAGGAGGTCTGCGAGCGTTCCAGTCGAGGCAGGTCCTTCTTCGATCCGCTGGGCGAGATAAATCGCTTTCAGGTACTGATCTGCAGTGTTCATCGTGTCCCTCCGTCGAACGGCTGGGTGGTAGTCAGCGATCGATGCCACTCGAGGTCG